>CALROS020000057.1:0-8037 GCA_943369855.1 Chitinophaga pinensis
TCGCCATTACGATTCCTTAGATAATTCGGACTTTATCCGCTCAATTTTGAGCGTTCATTGCCTAGGTTCATATGCATGGATCGCTAATGCGCATCTGTTGAAAAGTGGACACAGGCCGGTTATAATGGACTCAACGGTGTTAACGTCGACTATTTGATATCCGTGAACGCATAAATGGAATTCATTTTCTGTTGATGAACATCCTCATTAAAAGCAAAAACCTCTTCTATTGTTATTTTTTACACATAGAGACCCGACTGCTACAGGAACCGGCGTCCTTCATTTTTCTTTCTCACCGCTTCTCCGTATTTTCTCTTTATCATATAGTCTACCGATCGTATTGCTGAGTGAACTGAAGAGGTTTTCTCGCAAAATTCTCCAAGGGCGGTTCACGGCAACTCATTACAATGGATACAGTATCCCTGTGCGTCTTAACGGCCTGCCCCGTTGGGGCTTTGCAAGAGTCATTATTTAATATACTTGATGAATCCGATCGGTCAATTCTCATTTAACCATATGCTCCTATGAACGAACTCATTCTCGCCAGCATCACCGGCATCGATAAACCGGGACTCACCAGCAAGATCACGCGCCTCCTCGCACGGTACGATATCCGCGTACTCGACATCGGCCAGTCCGTGATCCACAATCAATTGAATCTCGGCCTGCTGCTCGATGTCCCGTCAAAGTCCGCTTCATACGAGATGATCAAGGAAGTATTCTTGAAAGCGCAGATCCTCGGACTCACGATCCGCTTCCAGCCGATCACCGAAGAGGAATACGGCGTCTGGGTGAATGAACAGGCAAAGAGCCGCTACATCGTCACACTGCTCGGACGCACCATCACCGCGCAGCACATCGCAAAGGTCTCCGGTGTGATCGAACATCACCGGCTGAATATCGATATCATCGAACGTCTCTCCGGCCGCGCATCGCTGGTGGAATCCGCCGAAGGACAGCGCGCCTGCGTGGAATTCCTCGTCAGCGGCGATCTGGAGGATGCGCTCGGACTCCGCTCCGCATTCATGACCATCACGCACGATTTCGATATCGACATCGCGTTCCAGGCGGACTCGATGTACCGCCGGAACCGTCGTCTGGTGGTGTTCGATATGGATTCGACATTGATCAAGATCGAAGTGATCGACGAACTGGCGAAAGCGCGCGGTGTGGGGAATGAAGTGGTAGCGATCACCGAATCCGCCATGCGCGGCGAGCTCGATTTCACATCGAGTTTCACCAAACGTCTCTCTCTGCTGAACGGACTGGAAGAATCGAAAGTGAAAGCGATCGGAGAGTCCCTCCCGCTTACCGACGGCGCGGAACGGCTCATTTCGACCTTGAAGAAATTGGGATATAAGACGGCGATCGTTTCCGGCGGATTTTCCTATTTCGGGAATATCCTGAAGCAAAAGCTCGGGATCGATTATGTATTCGCGAATGAACTGGAGATCGTCAACGGCGTTGTGACGGGGGAAGTGAAAGGGACGATCGTGGACGGCAAACGGAAAGCGGAAGTGCTGAAGGAACTCGCAGCGAAGGAACAGATCTCTCTCGAACAAGTGATCGCCGTCGGCGACGGCGCGAACGATCTGCCGATGATCAGTCTGGCGGGACTCGGCATCGCGTTCAATGCAAAACCGATCGTGCGTCAGACCGCGAAGCAGGCGATCTCAACGCTCGGATTGGACGGGATCCTGTATCTGATCGGCGTGCGGGACAGGGATATCGTCTGAGGGAATTATTCCGTTGTGGAATCACGGGGATGGAACGCACCAACGATTACGTGCGTGACATTCCCTCCTGCAATATCTCATCCAGCGTTTGTTTCGTCCTCAGCAGATCGATGAACTGCACCTTCGTAAAATATCCGTCCGCATGTACCAGTCCCGCAGCATCCTTAATGAAATCCGCAGGATGACCGGAAAGGAAGAAGACGCGCGCATTCTTCTCCACTGATTTGATGAACCGCAGTGTCACCAATCCGTTCATCCCGTCCATTCCGATATCCAGAAATACCAGCTCCGGATGGAAATCCTTCACCACCTGCAGACATTCCTTTCCCGAACGCGCGGTCCTGATGCGCAGATTCTTCTGTACGGACCGGATCAGATCGACGATCATCGACAGGAATTCTTTCTTATCGTCCACGATCAATATTTTAATATTCTTTTGAGCCATACCGCTTCAATTGCTGCATTATCATATGCCGAATGAATGATCGAGCAGGAGAGATCTCCTTCTGCAATGATAACAAAATTCGGGGAGGAAGGATAGACGTTTTTTCCCGGAGAATATTCCCGCCATTCCCCTCCCTGTTCTCCCGCTTCATCGGGTAATTCACCCTTTTCATCGAAAGAATCCGAAAAACGCCCCGCCGTTGAGTATGTTTGTATCACAAAAATTTACGATACGAACCAATGATCAACGCAAAACGAATATTCGACATCATCATCTCCGGAACGGCTCTGCTGGTGCTTGCACCGGTAATGCTGCTGATCGTGCTCGCCATTAAATTGGAATCCCGCGGACCGGTGATGTACGCCGCCCCGCGCGCCGGGATGGGCTTCAAACGGTTCCGCCTTCTGAAATTCCGCACAATGTATTCCGGTGCGGACCAGAAATTGAAGGACCTCGCCCATCTGAATCTGTACGCACAACCCTCATCCCCCGATTCTAACCTGAACGAGTGTGACGAATGCATCCGGCTCCGAACCTCATGCTCCCCGCTGATGATCACCATTGAAGGAACGATCATCTGTGAACGGCTGATGAAACTGCGCAAAGAGTCGAAGAGTGCAGGAACATTCTTCAAGATCGCCAATGATCCGCGCATCACTCCTGTCGGGAAATTCCTCCGCAATACGAGTCTGGACGAACTGCCGCAGTTCATCAACGTGTTCATCGGCGATATGTCGCTGGTGGGGAACCGTCCTCTGCCGATATACGAAGCCGAAAAACTGACGAACGATGTCGCCGCCATGCGGTTCATTGCGCCGGCCGGGATCACTGGATTATGGCAGGTGACCAAGCGGGGAAAAAAGGGGGAAATGTCGGACGAAGAACGCATATCTCTCGACAACACATACGCGCTGCACGGATCACTTTGGTTCGATGTGAAACTGATGGTCAAGACGATCCCGGCATTATTGCAAAGTGAAAATGTTTAATCAATCATCAACTCAGAAAAAAGGACAACTTATGAACAACCCGACTTCCGTCGTCACCGGCGGAGCAGGCTTCCTCGGATCGCATCTCTGCGAACGTTTGCTGAACGAAGGACACAACGTGATCTGCATGGATAATCTCCTCACCGGCAGCATCAATAACGTGGAGCATCTGCAGCAGGATCCGCGATTCTGTTTCATCAAGACTGACGTGACGAACTATATCTACGCCAGCGTCCCGGTCGATTATGTGTTCCATTTCGCATCGCCGGCAAGTCCTGTGGACTATCTGAAATTCCCGATCCAGACACTGAAGGTCGGTTCGCTCGGCACGCATAAAGCGCTGGGATTTGCCAAAGCAAAAGGAGCACGATTCCTGATCGCGTCCACATCGGAAGTGTACGGTGACCCCGAGATCCATCCTCAGGTGGAAGAATATTGGGGAAATGTGAATCCCGTGGGACCGCGCGGAGTGTACGACGAAGCAAAACGGTTCGCCGAAGCAATGACGCTCGCTTACAATCGATTTCATGGAGTAGAAACACGCATCGTCCGTATTTTCAACACCTACGGCGAGCGGATGCGGATCAATGACGGACGTGCGATCCCTGCGTTCGTTTCACAGGCGCTGAACGGCGACGACCTGACGGTCTTCGGCGACGGCAGCCAAACACGCAGCGTCTGCTATGTGACAGACCTGGTGGACGGTATCTACAAATTGATGATGTCCGACTTTGATATGCCGGTGAACATCGGCAATCCCGACGAGATCACCATGCTCGAACTCGCAAAAGAGATCCTGGAACTGACCGGAAGCAGCAGCAGGATCATCTTCAAGGATCTGCCGCAGGACGATCCGAAAGTGCGGCAGCCGGACATCACGAAAGCACGCGCGATCCTTAAATGGGAACCGTCCGTGAACAGAAAAGAAGGACTGCTCAGGACCATAGAATATTTCCGCAGGGAAATGGCGCGGCAGAGAGCAATTCACCTTACAGCAGCATAACACACAACTCAATTCTTTGAAAGGAACAGCAATAATGAAATTATCATTCATCGGAACAGGATATGTCGGACTCGTCAGCTCAACGGCTTTCGCCGAAATGGGGAACGACGTCGTCTGCGTGGACGTCGACGAAGCCAAAGTGAACAAACTCAAATCCGGTTCCATCACCATCTATGAACCGGGATTGGAGAATCTGTTCGAACGGAACATCCGCGAAGGACGCCTCACTTTCACCACATCGCTCGAAGATGCGGTGAACAACAGCGACATCATCTTCCTGACGCTTCCCACTCCCCCGCGCGAGGACGGTTCCGCCGATCTGTCGTACGTGATGAACACAGCATTCAAACTGAGCAGCATCATCACTTCCTATAAAGTGATCGTCACAAAAAGTACCGTCCCCGTCGGCACCGCAGACAGGATCCGCCGTGCAATGGAAGCACAGGGACTGAGATCCGGTATCGATTTCGATGTGGTGTCGAATCCAGAATTCCTGCGTGAAGGTGCAGCGGTAAATGACTTTATGAAACCGGAACGGGTCGTTGTCGGCACATCGAGTCAGCGCGCCGCCGAGATGATGAAAGCACTGTATGAACCGTTCGTCCGCAACGGGAATCCGATCCTGATCATGGATGAGCGTTCATCGGAACTGGTGAAGTATGCGTCGAACGGTTTCCTCGCCGTGAAGATCAGTTTCATCAACGAGATCGCGAATCTCTGCTCGCTCGTCGGAGCGGATGTGGACAAAGTGCGCATCGGCATGGGAAAGGACAGCCGCATCGGCTCGCAGTTCCTCTACGCCGGCGTCGGATACGGCGGAAGCTGTTTCCCGAAGGATGTGAAAGCGCTCTACTCCACCAGTGTTGAGCACGGATATGAATTCTCCATCATGAACAGTGTGATGAACGTGAACGAGAATCAGAAAGTGATGATGCTCGACCGCATCCTCGAACACTTCGACGGAGTCGTTGAAGGGGTAAAACTGGCGGTGTGGGGACTCGCCTTCAAAGCGAATACCGATGATGTGCGCGAAGCTCCCGCCCTCTGGGTGATCGACGAACTGACGAAACGCGGCGCGGTCATCTCCGCTTTCGACCCTGAAGCGATCGGAACAACGAAAGCGGTCCTCGGCGATTCCATCACCTACGGAAAGAATCAGTACGAGATCATGACCGGCGCCGAAGCACTGCTCGTCTTCACGGAGTGGAACGAATTCCGGAATCCCGATTTTGCCGAGATGAAGAAACAGCTGAACGAGAACACCGTCTTCGACGGCCGCAATCTCTACGATCCGAAGCGGATGGCGGAACTCGGATTCGATTATTTCAGCATCGGCCGCCCGCATTACGCACCCGAAGCGGTCTTTCACAACAATGTTCAATCGATCAAAAAGGTCGCTTAATTCATACGAATATCAATCTAACTTTGGAGCATATAATGTTACGTTCAACCTTCCGTTCACTCCCGTTTTGGGCACAGGATTCACTCAGGAACACCCGCACCAGCGTAGTGTCGCTGCCGTACCGCGGCACCGGCAGGACCTGTCCTGTCTGCGGCAAGAACTCACGCAAATTCAAGAACTACGGCATCCTCAACCGCGAGGATGGACAATGCACACAGTGCGGCGCACTCGAACGCCATCGTTTTGCCTGGCTCTTCTTTGAACGCATGACCAACCTGTTCGACGGCACCTTCAAGAAGATGCTGCATGTCGGCGCGGAACGAGGATTCGAACCGCGTCTGCGCAAAGCGCTCGGACTCGGCTACACCACCGCCGATCTGTTCGATCCCCGCGCGGATGTGAAGATGGATGTGACCGATATCCAGTATTCCGATAATGTGTTCGACGTTATCTACTGCAGCCACGTGCTGGAGCATGTGAATGACGACAGGAAAGCGATGCGTGAATTCTACCGCGTGCTGAAACCGGGCGGCTGGGCGATCCTGCTCGTCCCGATCCTCAACGGCGACTACCCCACATTCGAGAATCCCGAGATCACTTCACCGGAAGAACGCCTGGCGGTCTACGGTCAAGAGGACCATGTGCGGAAATACGGCAACGACTATATCGACCGGCTCCGCGAAGCGGGCTTCACCGTGAAGAAATCGACCGTCTATGACATCTTCTCATCCGAAGAACGTCTACGGATGGGACTCACTGATTCGTGCGGAGATATCTTCACCTGCACAAAACCGAAAGCGGATGCGTAAACAGCGCATCGCACAAAAAATTTTATCGAAAGAAGAACATGAAAACTGAACTGCTGCAGAAGATCCAGAACAAAACATTCACCGTCGGAGTGGTCGGGCTCGGCTACGTGGGATTACCTTTGAACCTGTGCTTCGTTGAGAAAGGACTCCGCTCCATCGGTTTCGATATCGACACGAAGAAGACCGACGCGCTGAAGAACAAACAGTCCTACATCAAACACATCTCTTCCGAACGGATCGCGAAAGCAGTGGATACCGGACTCTTCTGCTCAACAACGGATATCTCCCGCGTGAAAGAATGCGACGCTGTGCTGATCGCCGTCCCCACGCCGCTCAACAAGAACCGGGAACCGGAGATGGAATACATCGTCTCCACCTGCGAATCGATCTATCCGCACCTGCGGAAAGGTCAGCTCATCGTCCTTGAATCCACGACCTATCCGGGAACGACTGAAGAGGTGATGGTGCCGATCCTGGAGAAGAGCGGATTGAAACTCGACGTCGATTTCTACGTTGCGTTCTCCCCCGAGCGCGAGGACCCGAACAATCCGAACTACACGACCGAAACGATCCCGAAAGTGGTGGGCTCCACCTCGCCGGACGGACTGGAAGTTGCGGATAAATTATATTCACAGATCGTCATCAAGACGGTTCCTGTGTCTTCTACTCAAGTGGCAGAAGCAACAAAGCTGATGGAGAACATCTTCCGTTCGGTGAACATCGCCCTGGTGAACGAACTGAAAGTGACATTCTCCAAAATGGGGATCGACATCTGGGAAGTGATCAATGCGGCGAAGACGAAACCGTTCGGGTTCATGCCGTTCTATCCGGGTCCGGGACTCGGCGGACACTGCATTCCGATCGATCCGTTCTATCTCACATGGAAAGCGCGGGAGTTCGGGGTCCACACACGCTTCATTGAACTCGCAGGAGAGATCAACACTGCTATGCCGGATTACGTGATCACGCGGGTGATGGAAGCGCTGAACGACAGCGGCAAAGCGCTGAAGAATTCCAGAGTGCTCATCCTCGGTCTTGCGTACAAAGCGAATGTGGATGACGACCGTGAATCTCCGAGTTATACACTCATGGAGAAACTCGAAGCAAAAGGTGCAACGGTCGAATACAACGATCCCCACGTTCCGGTGATCAAGCCGACACGCGAACATCCGCAGTTCATCGGAAAGAAGAGCGTCCCGGTCAACGGGAACTATGATCTGATCCTGATCTCGACAGCGCATAACGAGTATTCCGCTTTGGATCTCACGCAATATGGGATCCCCGTTGTCGATACTCGCAATGTCGTCAAGTCCGCTTCATCGCTGCTCTACAAAGCGTGATCGTGAAGCAACCTTATTCTGCTGTATTCTCTGCGCCGGCGGTGTGAAAAACACTTCCGGCGTTTTTGTGACGTGTTTTTGTGAGATTAGTTGAATAAATTTTTTGTTAGAAACATCGCCACCAAGACACGAAGACACAAAGTGCGCAGGAAATGCAAACACAAATTTTGGTGGGATTTTGTGCCTTCGTGGCAAAAACACACGATTTTTCAACCTCTTTGACGCCTCGTTCATCGACAAAAGCCTCTGTTTCATCGAGTTTTCCAAAAATTCAGCAGTTTTGAAGGTATTTTGACACTGTTCAAATGATTGA
>CALROS020000058.1:0-8019 GCA_943369855.1 Chitinophaga pinensis
ACGATCTCATTCAGCGTTTGTTTGAGGATCGGTTTACCGATCACCATATCCGCTTGTGTGCCGGAGGTCTTTGCGGAGGAGAGTTTGTTGTGATGGCCGGAGATGAGCACGGTAAAGAGCGTACGCTTCATCTCTTTGGCGATCTCGATGATCTTCCCGCCGTCGAGTCCGGGCAGCACAAAATCGCAGAGCAGGATGTCGATACATTCGTTCTTCAGCGTCTCGAGTGCGCCGTGCTCGTTCACGGTGACGAACACACGGTGACCGGACTTCATCAGTGTCTCTTTGAAGAAGAGCGAAAGGGAGATGTCGTCATCAACAATAAGGAATGTCAATGGTTGTTCTGAATGTTTCAATGCCTATGCTTTCCCGAAACAGATGGTTGCGTTGGTGCCGCCGAATCCGAAACCGTTGGAGAGCGCGTAGCGGATCTCTTTTTTCCGTGCGACATTCGGCACATAATCCAGATCGCACTCCGCGTCAGGATTCTCAAGGTTGATCGTCGGAGGAATGATCCCCTCCTTCAGCGCCATTACGGTCAGCGCAGCTTCCAGCGCACCGGCAGCGCCGAGCAGATGGCCGTGCATGGATTTTGTCGAGCTGACCATGAGTTTCTTCGCATGGTCGCCGAAGAGACGTTTGATCGCTTTCGTTTCCGCCACATCGCCGAGTCCGGTGGATGTGCCGTGCGCGTTCACATAATCGATATCGTGCGGCTGCAGTCCGGCGGACTTGACCGCCAGCTTCATTGCCCGCATTGCGCCGTCACCATCTTCAGGAGGAGCGGTAAAATGGTACGCATCGGCGGTCATTCCCACGCCGAGAATGCGTCCGTAAATTTTTGCGCCGCGTTTCTTCGCATGTTCCTCTTCTTCGATCACAAATGCTCCGGCCCCTTCGCCGAGAACGAATCCGTCGCGGTCCTTATCGAACGGACGGGAAGCCCGTTCCGGTTCGTCATTCCGTTTGCTCATAGCGCGTGCGGAACAGAATCCTGCCACGCCGATCTCGGTGATGGACGCTTCCGCGCCGCCGACGATCATTGCATCCACTTCGCCCCGCTGGATCGCGTGGAATCCGTCCGCGATCGCATGATTGCTCGTTGCGCAGGCGGAAACGACGCCGTAGTTCAGTCCTTTTGCCCCGACACGGATCGCCAGCATTCCGGAGGACATGTTGACGATGACCGACGGGATGAAAAAGGGAGAGACCTGTCTTGGTCCGCCCGATTCGAGCGCGACCGATGTATGGCTGATACCGATCAGTCCGCCGACACCGGAACCCATGATAATTCCGACCCGTTCGGCATTTTCGGGGGTGATGGTCAATCCTGAATCCGCGAATGCGTCGAGTCCTGCCCCAACGCCGAACTGAAGACAGAGATCCCACCGGCTCACTTCTTTCGCATCGAAATACTTTTTGGCGTCAAATCCCTTTACTTCCGCGGCGATCTGTGTAACAAAACGCTCTTTTTCAAATTTGGTGATGTGTCCGACGCCTGACTTGCCGGCAATCGCGTTATTCCACGATTCCTGCACGGTAAGACCAAGGGGGGAGATCAGACCCATTCCTGTGACAACGACATTTCGCATAAGGCACCCTGCTGTAAATTGTGATGGAAGATAGGAAAATTTTGTCCGCTGAACAAGAACGCCGGCGGCGGTGAAGTACCGGTTCAACAGCGGAAATTATTACGGAATCCACCGCTATTTGTGACATTCCGCTTTAAAATAACAAACGCCGCAGAAGCGGCGTTTGCGCGAACAAAACGTTCGGTGTTACTTCGGCTGAGGCGCATCCTTCTTCTCTTCTGTCTTCGCTTTTTCTGCTTTCTCCGCCTTGGCTTTTGCTGCTTTCGCATGGTGCTTGTGTTCTTTCGCCTCGATCTTTTCAGTCTTCGCTTCTTCCTTCGGCTTATCTGCTTTCTTATCCTGTGCGGATACCGTGAAGCTGACCAATAAAACGGCGACCATTAATGAAAAGAACAACCGTGCGATTGATGCTGTGTTCATACTGCCTCCCGATGTATTGATGGATATTGTTTATTGATGAACCGCTGACGCTGTAGAGTGTTCAACTGTTCTATAGCGGATTAGACGCGGGGTCAATAAAAAATGTTCCGCACAGGGACTGTTGCCGAAGAGACCGAAGAACTCAACGGCAGCCCCGATCATCATGACCTATTTCTTTGTTCCCTCTTCTTTTTTCATCTCTTCTTTCTTCATGCCGCCCTTTTTCATCGTCCCTTTCTTCGCGTGCATCGGACATTTTTTGTCCTTTGTGCAGTGAGGACAATCCTTTTCGTCCATGGACATTCCTTTGGACATCTTCATTTCTTCCTGTTTCGAGGTGTCTTTCTTTGCCATATCCTGTGCGGAAAGAACTCCGAACATGAGAACAACACAACAGACTGCAGTGATCATTGAACGCATACCGTACTCCTTGAAAATAATTATTGGTGATTGTGAATTGTGAACGTGTGTTCCGATCGAATATTTTTCGGATGTAATATCATGATCGTTGCCGGGAAAGTCATCACGAAAGTGTCACATCGGTTACGGATGGGTATCATTCATCCGCGTATAATCGATGCCGGTGCCGTGGCATCCGGTGCAGCCCGCTCCTTTGTTGCCGGCAGGATACGTGGCTGTGCCGGAGGGGGAAGTTTCCGCCCAGACCCAGCCGTTGGCGTCGGCATTCGTGTCCCCTTTCTTCTTAAAGAGGAATACATAGGTGGTCAGTTCCTTATTCGTGAACAATTCCTTCACGATGAGTGAGGAATCGGGGAATACCGTTCCGGCTTTCACTTTACCGTTCGCATCAAGATATTTCGCCGCGATGGAATTGTAGCGCGTGCGCAGGAATGCATCGGGATGTCCGGAATTTCCTCCTTTGGAGAGTGTGTCGGGACTGTTCTTGTAGAACGTGAATCCGGCAGGACTTTTCCCGAGCATATACAGTGCTGCTTCGGTGGTGGTGGATTGAACTGATGCGGGTGCGACGGGCGAATCTTCTTTCTTACAGCCGGCGACGAGACCGATGATGAACAGCAGCATTACGGCATTTCTCATTTCGTTTCTCCTGTGGTGATGACAATGATGATAGTGATGATCGTGACGATAGTGACGATCGAACATGCACCAAGATACTCCGAACATATCACGGAATGATCACACAGAGATAAAATATTATCTGATCTTATGAATAGAGAGGAAGAGCGAAGGAAAAGACCGTCCCCTCGTTCTTTCTGCTGCGGACGGAAATGGAAATATTGTGCACTTCGAGGATCTTCTTGACGATGGCAAGACCGAGTCCTGCTCCGTCATTCTGGAACATGTTCTTCTGGCTCCCTTTATTGTACCGGTCGAAGATAAGAGGGATATCCTCCTCCGCGATCCCTGCTCCGGTGTCGGCGATGCTGACCTCGACGGAATCCGGCTGAGAACGAAGTTCGATCGTCACCGTCCCGCCGGACGGTGTGAACTTGACAGCATTGTCCGCCAGATTCTGGATCACGCGGTCGATGAGCGCAATGTCCGCAACGATCAGCGGAAGGTCCCGCGGAATGCTGCACACAAAACGGATCCCTTTCTTCTCCGCGATGAGCAGATATTTCTGCGAGATATCCTGCACCAATTCGGAGATGGAGAACGGTTCGGGGTTAGGACGGGTCTGCTGCGCTTCCAGTTTGGAGAGTTCGAACAGCTCATCCACGAGCATGCGGAGCCGGTCCGTTGATGACAGGACGGTCTTGAGGTATTTCCCGCGCTCTTCGGCGGTGAGCGTCTCGGCTTTGATGAGGAGTGTTTCGATATAGCCGTGGATCGTTGCGAGCGGTGTGCGCAGATCGTGGGAGACATTCGCCACCAATTCGCGCCGGAGATTGTCCATCGTCTTGATCTCGTCGATGTTCCGGACGATGGTGTCGGCCATTTCGTTGAATGATGTCGCGAGTTCCGTCAATTCGCCGGATGAAGTGGAACGGATCCTCGCCTGAAAATTTCCCTGCTGGAATTCGCGCACCGTGGTGATGATGGAGCGGAGATTCCTTGTGATGAACAGCAGTGCTACCAGTCCGATGAGCGCGGCGGCAATGAGCGTAATGGTCATTGCACGTGTTCCGATGCTGAGAAAATAACTTCCCGCGAGCATTTTGAAATTGTTGTCGTACTCCTCGCTGCCGAGGATCACGTAAAGATACCCGATCACCCTTCCGTCGTCCCTGATCTCCCCGGCGGAGAAGGTCTTTGTTCCCGTCACCGTTTTCGGATCATCCCCCATCACAAAACCCGGCTTCTTTTCAGCGACGAATTTCTTTACCGGCTGGATCGCGACGGACATCCGGCAGACACCTTTGTTCGTGGGACAATGGGAAAGGACCGTTCCGGCGGTATCGAGCACATACACTTCGATGCTGGGATTGAACAGTTTCTGAATGGTGTAGATCTCCTCAAGCCGGGCGGAATCCAATTGATGGTCCACCACCGGCTGATAATGACGAAGCAGACGGCTGGCAATGGGGAGACTGAGCCGCTGGTTCGCTTCCTGGAAGTACATCTCCGCGGAGAACGCGATGAAATAGATGTAGACTGCCGAGAGCACCAGCAGCAGCGCAAGGAATGTTGCGGAGATCTTCCAGTATAATGAGCTGAAGAATTTTTTCACAACGATTGGTTTTATTTGCTCAAGTGCTTTGTTTAATTGTCTTCAAATCAGCAACAGAACAAAGACTAAACGGAGATAAATACAAACAACTGGCTTTTTAATGAGCGTGTCATTCCCGCATGTTCTTGGCGGGAATCCACAATATGGACCCCCGGCAGGATCATCCGGCCAACGGCCACGTTGTGGGGGTGACAGAGATATTTTTCAGATGGTTACGATGAATTATCAACACTACCGTATTAGCGTTCCACTTCTTCCGCTTCGGCAAAACGGTACCCGACCCCCCACGCCGTGAGGATGTATTTCGGTTTGGACATATCCTCTTCGATCTTGGAGCGGAGACGGTTGATGTGCGAGTTGACCGTATGATCGTATCCGTTGAACTGATATCCCCAGACAAGTTCCAGCAGCTGTTCGCGTGTGTACGTCTTTCCCGGATGCGTTGCAAAGAGCAGCAGCAGATCGAATTCCTTTGAGGTGAGATCGAGACGTTTCCCTTTCAGCAGTACTTTGCGCCGTTCGCGGTCGATCTCCACATCGCCGAAGACGATCGTCGCTGCGTTTACGGCGGCGGCGCTCTCGTTCTGGATCGCTTCCGTTCTGCGGAAGATCGCTTTCACCCTCGCGATGAATTCGCGCACACTGAACGGCTTCGTCAGATAATCATCCGCACCGACCTCAAGGCCGAGCACTTTGTCCAGCTCTTCGGACTTTGCCGTCAGCATCAGGATCGGAGTGTTGTTCTTGTCCGCGCGGACGCGTCGGCACACTTCAAGTCCGTCCATCGAAGGGAGCATCAGGTCCAGCACGATCAGATCGAACTTCCCTTTTTGCGTCTGCTCATATCCTTTTTTCCCGTCGAAGGCCGTCGTCACTTTGCAGTGAAGGTCCTTCAGATGGATATTCAGCAGTTCCGTAATGTCCTTATCGTCTTCGATCACCAGCACATGTTTCATCGTTCTTCCTTTTTGATGCTTAAAATTATCCTTCTATAATCTCTGTGTTCTTCCCGCCCGCCGTAGGCGGGTGTGGCTATCAAACAACATACCCGAAAAGTATCACAAAATTATCACGATAAAATAAAAATCCCCGGGGAATTTCCCGGGGATTCAAGTTTTCAACAAATGGAACTGTTATTCTTTTTCGTGTTGGGTATCGTTCTCCATGAATGCCTGAAGTTTTTCGCCGAGCCATCCGCCGATGAGCGACAGGACGAATCCGCCGACGATCATTTCCAGCACAACGACCATTTCGTTCAGCATCAGCAGGGAGAAGGTGTAAAGGAATATTGCATTCATCACCACGCTCAGCACGCCGGCGATTCCGGCTTCCATGATCGTAACACCGGGTGAGAAATAACCGACCAGCAGACCGGCAAACAAAAAGCTGGCACCGAGGGAAATGAGCAGACCGGCCATACCGAATTTGAGCAATGCGAAACCGCCGACCACAAAGAACGCATTGAAGATGAACGCGATCACGGTCCCGGCAAGGATCCAGCCCCACTGCAGTCCCCCCTTCTTATCCGCTTCAAGCTCCTTCACCAATTCTTCCGGCGTGATCTGGATCTGTTCGCCGACCCATCCGCCGACCAGACCGAGGATCAATCCGATAACGGGGGCTGCGATGAATTCCATTGTTGTGAACGATACGCCGAATCCGAACGACAGAATCAGACCGACCAGCAGCAGTGTCACAAATCCGCCGATCGCGGGTTCTTTGATCGTATATCCTTCGGATTTGAATCCGACGATGATACCCATTACCACGAAGCCGAGCAGGGACATGAATGTCGGGATCAGCGGGATGTGGAATGTCTTTGCGATCATAAGATACAGGGAAAGGCAGAGCGCCGTTCCGGCTATGATACCCGTAATGATCCACTTCCACTCCAATCCTCCTTTGGATGCGGTGGCTTCTGTCGTCATTGAAAAACTCCTTAAAATATTATGATGTCATGGGAAATTACTGCGAGAATTTCCGCAATTCTGCTTACAAAGTCAAGAAACGAACAGCAGGTACGGAAAATTACATTCCGGTATTGTCGACGATACTCATCAGGTCCTGAATATCGCCGAAACTCCAATTCACTTTATTGCAGAGAATGATGATGGTCGCGTGATCGTTCAGCCGGCGGACGAACAGAGAATTATATCCTCTCCACCAGCCGCCGTGGTAGACGATCCTGCTGCCGTCCGCGAGCGTGTCCAGACGGAAGCCGAATCCGTAATTATTGTCCCGTTTGTAATCGTAGCTGACGGGAGTGAATGCTTCATCCAGAGTGGATTGTTTCACGATCTTCTCGGTATAGAGCGCCTGATCCCACGCGAACATATCCTCCACCGTCGAAAAGATCCCTTTGTCTCCCACTACTCCGTCGAGAAAATCAACGTACGATTTGCGGCGGTTCTTATTATACCCTTTTGTCTCGTATTCGATCGTTTTACTGTTGTTCGGATTGTAGACGAATGTGCTGTGCATGCCGATCGGCTGGAAGACGTTCCGCTCCATGAATTCGTGGAACGGCAGTCCCGAGATCCGTTCAACGATCAGCGCCAGCATCGCATAACCGGTGTTGCTGTATTTATAGCGCCGGTCCGGTGTGAATTCGGGCCGCGGTTCGTACTGGATCATCTGCGTCAGCACATCCTCGTTGGACATGTATTCCTTCTTTTTCTTCCAATATTTAGTGGAAAAATACATGTAGTTCGGAAGTCCGGACCGATGGGCGAGCAACTCTTTGATGGTGATATTCTTGTAGGGGAATTCGGGAATGAACCGCTGCACGGTGTCGGAATACTCAAGGAGTCCCCGCTCGTGCAGGATCATGATGGCGATCGCGGTGAATTGCTTGGAAACGGAAGCGATCTGAAAAACGGACTTGACGTTCAGTTTCTCTTTCGTGCGGAGGTCGGAATAGCCGAATGCATTCTTGTAGATGACGTTGCCGTAGAGACCGACCAGCACGTTCCCGTTGAAGCCTTTTTTTTGGGAGATGGAACGGAAGAGAGAGTCGAATTTGGTCGCGATCACGACGGACCGGGGTTCCATGCTGTTGTCATTCGTTCCGTGATTCCCCGCAGGATCTCCCGCCAACGCGATGACCGCAGCACTCCATAAGACTAAGACGATTCTCTTCATTCAATCCTTCTGTTGTTCACACAAAAAAAGCACCCAATGCAGGGTGCTTTCACACTACAAAAATACAACTCTCGCGAGGAACTTCCAATATCTTCTTTTTTTGTCAGGTGCAGGACACCTTGAAGGTGTCCTGCACCTAGTATAACATCAATCCGTTACCGCGCCGAGCGAGCTTGTGCTGACGAGCTTCGCATACTTCGCCATCACACCGCG
>CALROS020000059.1:0-7992 GCA_943369855.1 Chitinophaga pinensis
AGGAATGGCGGCGACGCTGCGGTCATTATCCCGGCGACGAAAAGAAAGAAGCATAAAATTATTATAGGTCATCCTTCGACTCGTCCCGATCAAAAACATCGGGACTCGCTCTGGATGACCTTTTATTTTTTCCCATCATCAATGGAGGAACAATGAATATCGGAATCTTCGGCACCGGCGGGGTTGCACGGGCCATCACGGCTAAACTTGTCTCTCTCGGTCACACTGTCATGCTCGGCACCAGAAATGTGGAAGAGACAAAAAGCAGGACCCAGGGTGACACTATGGGAAACCCGTCATTCAGCGAATGGCTGCAGAAGAACGGCTCAGTAAAGGTCGGCACATTCGCTGAAACTGCCGCGTTCGGCGAACTGCTGATGAACGCAACATCCGGCGGAGGTTCACTCCCGGCACTCGCTGCTGCGGGTGAGAACAATCTTCACGGAAAAGTTCTGATCGACATCTCGAATCCTCTCGATTTCTCAAAAGGATTCCCGCCATCGCTCACCGTGTCCAATACGGACTCGCTCGGCGAACAGATCCAGCGCGCTCATCCTTCGCTGAAGGTCGTAAAAGCATTCAACACATTATCGAATCCGCTGATGGTGAATCCGAAATTAGTGAACGGCGGCGATCATACTCTGCCGATCTGCGGGAATGATGCGGATGCGAAACAAAAAGTAACTGCGCTGCTCAACACCTTCGGCTGGAAGAACGAGAACATCCTCGACCTCGGCGACATCACCAACGCACGCGGGACGGAAGCGTTCCTTCTGCTGTGGGTGCGGATGTTCGGCGCGTTCAAAACACCGATGTTCCAATTCAAGATCGTGAAGTGATGTAATCCATGACAGAACAAAAACAACAACGCAAATCTATGCCTATGAATGCTGCATTCTTTTTATGGATCGGGATCATGGTCTCCGTTCTCAGTCTCGGCTACTATTATATGGGACAGCGGCTTATCATGCCGTTCAATCTCGAATCGCCGCAGAAACAGATCGCGTGGACCGTCCTGAGTCTGATGTATCTCATCCCGTTCAGTTCCTTCTTCATGGTCCGGTTCGCCGAAAAATACAGCGGACTCTATTCATGGATCGGCTATGTCTCGCTCGGATTCCTCTCGTTCGTCTTTGTGATGCTCGTCTTCCGCGATGCGGCATGGTTCATTACACTCGGCGGACAGAAACTCTTCTCGCTCTTCTCCTCCGCTCCGCAGGCGGTCGATGCCGCGAAGAGGGAATTCCTTCTGCAGTCGACGAATCTCGGCGTGCTCGGGATCGCGGGAACACTCACCGCATACGGCGTCTACGAGGCGCGGAAGAAACCGGGGATCGTCAATGTCGACATCCCGATCGCGAAACTGCCGAAGGAATTCGACGGCTTCCGCATCGTGCAGATCAGCGACATCCATGCAGGACTCACCATCAAGCGTGATTTCATCGAAACGGTCGCAGAAGAGATCAAAAAACTGTCGCCTGATCTTATCGCCTTCACCGGCGACATGGCGGATGGTTCTGTTCCTCATTTAAAAGGCGATCTTGAACCGCTGGAAAAAGTGTACGCGCCGCACGGAAAATTCTTCGTCACCGGAAATCATGAGTACTACTCCGGAGCCGAACAATGGGTTGCCCATGCGCGCGATATGGGCTACGACGTACTGATGAACGAACACCGCACCGTCACAAAGAACGGCGCATCATTCGTCCTCGCCGGCGTGACGGATTACAGCGGCGGCGGATTCTTCCCGACGCACAAGTCGGATCCGAAAAAAGCATTTGAAGGAGCACCGAAGGAATCCGCTAAGATCCTTCTCGCCCATCAGCCGAGAACATTGTTCCACATCAACGATCTGGATATCGATCTGGTGCTGATGGGACATACGCACGGAGGACAGTTCTTTCCGTGGAATCTTGTGGCGACGATCGGTCAGCCGTTCATCAAAGGATTGAATATGTATAACGAACGGACCTGGGCGTACGTAAGCAAAGGGACCGGATACTGGGGTCCGCCGATACGGGTCGGCGCACGGTCGGAGATCACGGTGCTGACATTGAAATCTGTTTAAAAAAATGATGCTGTACAATAAAACACCTTCCGGGTCTATAAGACCCGGAAGGTGTTTTAGTTTTCAACAAAAAATATTCCTTACCGGTTAGCAAATCCCGTCAAAAAATACATCATCGCCAGGGCGGCGAGTTTAGCGGTCTTCCCATCGACATCATATTTCGGATTGAGTTCCACGATGTCGATCAGTTTGGTCTTGCGGCGTTTACCGGCAAATAAGGCGGCGGTCAGGAATTCTTCGGCAGTGAATCCAGTCGGCAGCGGCGCGCTCACTCCGGGAGCGTCGGCGCTGTGCACAACATCGAGATCGAAACTGATATAGAGAGAATCCACGGAGGCGGTGGCAAGTTCATAAGCAAGGTCGAGCGTCTTCGTAATACCGTCGGTCCGGACATCCCTCAGCGAGAAGACCGTTGCTCCCCGCTCCACCAGTTCCATGTAATGGTCCTCGGCATTGGCAAAGGACTGAATGCCGACCTCCACAAGGTTCATCGCATTGAGAGCCGATGACGGATGGTCCAGCATTTGCCGGAACGAAGTGCCGCTGTTCCGTTTGGGGATCGGTTTCCGGTAATCAAGATGTGTGTCGATGTTGATCACGCCGACATTCTTCTTCCCGGAGGAGAATCCGGCAAAATTGGGATACGCGATATCGTGTCCGCCGCCGAGAACGATCGGGACGATACCGGCATTCACCAGCGTCTGCACGGTCTCGGTCAGCCGTCCATGGGTCTCTTCCAGGGACTTTCCGATCTTGATATTACCGAAATCGAACATCGGAACCAAAGAAGGTGACTTTTCTTTCCCGATAACGAACGGTGTCCGTTTATAGAACTCGGTCCTTATCGCATCCGGTCCCTCTCTAGCGCCGATGCGGCCGCCGTTCCGTTTCACTCCCTCATCCGTCGGAACGCCGATGATACCGACAGTAACATCATCCGTAAAATTCTTCTCGCCGCGCAGCACGAGGTCGCCCATGCGCGGGTCGGATGTATCCTTCCGGGAGAAGAACAGCTTCTCATCCGGCAGATCGAGATGTGTAAAGATCGTGCTCATGTGTGGATAAAGTTAGGAAAGTTCGAGCAAGAAGCAAGCGAAGTTTTTTTGCATCTTGTCGCTTTTTAACGTAATTTCATTGAAATATTGTTACTTTTCCGACCTTAACGAATCGTTCCTTCATGCCGAAACATGCGCGGTTGATCCTTATAACACTCCTGCTCGTCACCTTTCAAACGACGATCGTCAGCTTCACCTCCATTGCGAACATCATTCCGGATGTGATGCTCATTTGGATCGTCTACATTGCCGTGACACAGGGACAGATACCGGCAACGGTCTACGGATTTGCGATCGGACTTCTGCTCGATCTGATCAGCGGACAATTCCTCGGACTCTCGGCGCTGACAAAAACGATCGCAGGATTCCTTGCAGGATATTTCTTTCACGAGAATAAGATCGAGATCAATCTCGCGAACTATCAGTTCCTGCTGTTCGTCGGCATCGCATCACTCGCGCACAATCTCATTTATTTCATCATCTTCACCCAGGGAAGCGACGTCGGTCTCTTCACAGCCATCTTCCGGTTCGGCATCTTCTCGTCACTCTATACGACATTCGTTGCAACAATCCCGATGTTCGTCCACGCACGAAGACCGAATCTGCGATGACATCTTCCGTTGTGTCACTTTGAATCCACCGAGTCCATTGAAAATTTTCACGACATGTTCTTACCGCAGCAATTATGATCGATGATTTTGGCTCCGCCGACCGGCGGTTCGTTATCAAAACTGTACTGGCGGCAGGATTCCTTCTGCTGTTCGCACGGCTGTTCCAGCTGCAGTATGTGAACGCGGAGCTGTACGGGAAAGAAGCAGAGGAGAATTCCATCCGCAACGTGCCGAAGGTCGCCATCCGCGGATACATGTACGACCGGAACAACAAGCTGCTCGTGGACAACCGTCCGTCGTACACCGTGATGCTCACACCGGTGGACTTCGACAAGAAATTCCTGCCGCTGCTATCGAAGATCCTCTCCATGTCCGAAGAATCGATCATGGACAAGATCAAGCTCGGCAGGAAGTACAACGCATTCATCCCCACCCGCATCAAGCGCGACATCACCTTCGCCGAGCTCTCGCTGCTGGAGGAACTGAAAGACAAACTGTACGGTGTGGAGATCCAGATGGAATCCAAACGCTCCTACCCCACCGGAGCGCGCGGAAGTCACCTGTTCGGATACGCGAAGGAAATTTCCGACGCACAGCTGGAGAAACAGAAGAGCGATTACCAGCCGGGCGACATCATCGGCAGCTCGGGCATCGAAGCGAAATATGAACAGATGCTCCGCGGCGAGAAAGGATACGAGTTCATCTCGCAGAATGCCAAAGGACAGATCATCGGAAATTTCGATAACGGCAAGCACGACATCCTTCCGGTGGACGGTTTCGATCTTCATCTCGCGATCGACCGCGACGTGCAGGCGATGGCGGAATCACTCCTTGCGGACAAGCGCGGCGCTGTGGTCGCCATCGATCCGCGCAACGGCGGCATCATCGCACTCGTCAGCAAACCGGACTACGATCTTTCGCTCATGAGCGGAACCACCCCTCCCGAGGTCTGGCGCGCACTGAACAACGATGACGGCATCCCGCTCTACAACCGCGCTACGCTCACACGCTATCCTCCCGGATCGACATTCAAGATGCTGCTGGCACTCGTCGCACTCAATAAAAAAGTGATCGACGAGAACTGGACGGTCACGTGTCCCGGCTCATTCCATTACGGCAACAAGGTCTTCAAATGCGAACACGTGCACGGAAAAGTGAACGTGGTCGATGCCATCCACAAATCGTGCAACGTCTTCTTCTATCAGCTGATGCTGAAGGTCGGCATTGATGACTGGAGCGAGATGGGAAAACAATTCGGCTTCGGAAAACAGACGAAAGTGGATATCACCGAAGAGAACTCCGGATTGATGCCGGACCGTGCATATTATGACCGCATCCACGGTAAAGGGAAATGGACACAGGGATATCTGATCAGTCTCGGTATCGGTCAGGGAGAGGTCGGCGTCACTCCGCTGCAGATGGCGAATTATGCTTCCATGCTCGCCAACAAAGGAAAATACTATCAGCCGCATGCCGTGAACACCATTGTGAACAGAGAGACGAAGAAGAAAGAGAATGTGAAGGTGGATACGCGTCAGGTGAATCTCTCCGAACAATCCTGGACATTGGTCCGCGAAGGGATGCGACGCGCGGTGATGGAGCCGGGGGGAACAGGACGCGCCGCGAAAGTACCGGGGATACAGGTTGCGGGCAAGACCGGAACAGCGCAGAATCCCCACGGAAAATCGCATGCATGGTTCATGGGATTTGCACCGTTCGAGGACCCGAAGATCGCCATCTGCGTGATGGTGGAGAATGTGGGATACGGCGGCGCATTTGCCGCACCGATCGCGGGAATGTGCATGGAGGAGTTCCTGTACGGTGAGATCATCCGTTTCGGAAAGCATCCTCTTCCGCCCGAACCGAACGAGCCGGACGAGGAACCGTCCGCACTGAATTAATTTTTTTCTCGCAAAGTCCCATAGGGGCGGGTCGCCAGGACACAAAAAATACATGAACTCATTCTTCAAAGAATATTTCGACCGGACCATCTTCTTCTGCGTGCTCTCGCTGGTGGGTATCGGTCTGCTCTCCATCTACAGCGCAACGTTCGACGCGTATGAAGGACGGGATTTCTACCGTCAGCTGATGTGGGTCGGCGTCGGATTCGTTTCGATGATCACCATGATGCTCCTCCCGCTCCGCTGGCTGCAGCGGAACGCATTGAGGATCTTCTTCTCATCACTCGGTCTGCTGGTGCTCGTGCTGCTCGTCGGGAAACGCGTCTACGGATCGCAGAGCTGGCTCGGCTTCGGCGGACTTGGGATCCAGCCCTCCGAGTTCGTGAAGATCACCACCATGCTCGCCCTTGCGTCCTTCCTGAGCCAGAGTGATGTGAAAGCGACCGATCTGAAGGACCTCGTGAAAGCGAGCGCTATCCTCGCAACGCCGATCGTTCTGATCATGCTCCAGCCCGATTTCGGAACATGTCTCACATTCATCGCCATGTTCATCCCCGTACTCTATTGGGCCGGCGCCTCGAAATTCCTCATCATCATTATCATCGCTCCGGCATTCGTTGCCGCCGCGTCGGTCTTCGGCACAACGCCGTTCCTCATCGTGCTCGTGATCCTCGGTATCGGTCTCTACATGCTGCGCGAAGAGAACCGGTTCTTTGCCACTCTCGTCTTCGGCGTGAATGTGGTGATCGGATTCTTCGTACAGATCGCATACGATAAGCTCCCGGTCTATCAGCAGAAGCGTATCGCAACATTCCTCGACCCGAACAACGATCCTCTCGGCGCGGGATACAATGTCATCCAGGCAAAAGTAGCGATCGGTTCCGGCGGACTGCTGGGAAAAGGATTCATGCGCGGAACGCAGACACAGCTCAGCTTCATTCCGAAACAGTGGACCGACTTCATCTTCTGCGTACCGGGTGAGGAGTTCGGTCTGCTGGGAGGCGTGGTCGTGCTCGGTCTGTTCGCCATCCTGTTATTCCACGGTGTGCGCCTTGCCTCCATTGCGAAGAATAAATTCGGTTCACTGCTTGCACTCGGCTTCACCACACTCTTTGCGTTCCACGTATTCGTCAACATCGGCATGTCGGTCGGACTGATGCCGGTGATCGGTATCCCTCTTCCGTTCCTCAGTTACGGCGGTTCATCCCTTGTTTCGTATATGATGATCGCCGGTTTGATGATGAATGTCTATGCTAACCGGAAAGAATATTGACCGTCTGTTCCGCGTCACAACTCGCGCAACCGGACAGATATATAGTTGATGATATGCGGAGGAGTTAGTATTTTCGTGATGTCAGCACAGTTCTTCTATCGGGGGAAATAATTCTCATGAAACAGCTTCTTCTCTTCTCGGCACTCCTTCTCTCCTTCGGCTGCAGCGATGATCAACTCGTTGCGATCACCGACGGACGGGTCTTTTCACAATTGACCGTTCGGTACGACGATAACACTCAAAAGACCACCGCAACGGCTGCGTTCTGGAAAGAATCACAGAGCGGAGCACGCCTCGTCTTCAACGGTAATGCAACGATCCTCTTTCAGGGGATCGGGATGGATTACCGGTCCGATTACACGTACTTCAAAGAACTGGACGGTGCGCAGACACCGGCGACATTCAAGATCACCGATGTGAACAAGAAGGTCTTTACCAACACGATAACACTCAACGCGATCGATTTTCCATTCGGCGTTTCTCTCGATACCATCGACACATCAAAGCCGCTGACCATTGCATGGTACGGCACCGCGCTGGAGAATCTTGAGGTCGTAACGCTCCGGATCGGTACCGGCACGGTGCGCGCAGTGCAGGATACCATGGGAAAGACAAGCGTGACATTCACTGCGTCGCTGTTCTCGCAGATCTCATCACTGAAAAAGACCTCCACCACGATCACGCTGGAGCGGTCGAAATCCCCCGTCCTGACCAACGACCTCGGCGGCGGCGGTACGATCACCGCACAATTTGCAGCACTTTCGAAGACCGTCTATTTAAAATAAAAATGTCATTGTTCTCTTCTGCCGCATATGCGTCAGGATGAACAATGACATTTGATTTGAATACTGATCTAATTCAGAACTACCATTCCCGCATTTCGCCGAGCTTCAGCGCCCACAGATCGTCCTTCGATAATTGTTTCTCCGCAGCGACCTCATACATCCGTTTCGGCGGAAGGTCCATCGGCTCGTCCGTCAGGACGAATGTTCCCCAATGGATGCCGATCATCTTCTTCGCCCGCACATCGATGAAGGTCTGCACCGCTTCATCCGGATTCATGTGCACAGGACTCATCAATTTG
>CALROS020000060.1:0-7957 GCA_943369855.1 Chitinophaga pinensis
GAATGCCCTCCATCTTCATCATCTACACGATCCGGGACAGATACGGCGAGCAGTTCAAAGAACTGTATGTTCCCATCCCCGACGGAAAGATACACGAAGCACAGAAGATCATCACGCTGCTGCAATAATTCGTACATGGACCATATGAGACCTCTGTTTGAAAAGAACCGCCGCGAATTCCTTCATACCGCCGCCTGTGCGGTCTGTATCGGCGCATTGGCGCCGTTCATTTCATCATGTGATAATCCTGCCGACCCTCCCGTTGACACATCGCTTCCGCTGATCGAAGGGGCACCGGTGATCGATCTTTCCGTTGAAACGGGACTGCATCACGACGGGGCAGCAGTGAAGAAACGGTTCTCCGCCGTGAACAGCGGCAAGACGGTCATTGTGGTACGGTTGACGGCATCAACATATACCGCATTCGCCGCACAATGCACACATCAGGGAACGGAGATCGGCCTCCCGTCGAATTCCGTGATGATCTGTCCGAACCACGGTTCAAAATTCAACGCCAATACCGGAGCAGTGGTGCAGGGACCTGCCGCCGCCGCGTTGACGAAATTCAATGCTTCATTCGACAGCGGAAAGAATACAGTGACCCTATCATGAAGAATATACACGGCAAGGAAATATCACGGAGAGGATTTCTGTCCGCATCAGCTGCGGTCGCAGGATGTTCAGCACTCGCTCTTGGACTGGAATCGTGCGGCATCGGTTCGCTCCTCTATTCCAGCGGTGACATTCCCGTCACTAAAGACGGAGCGGAGATCGATCTGAAGAAGGAACCGGCACTCGCCGCTCCGGGCGGAGCAGTGAAGAAGAGATTCGCATCGCTGAACGACGGTGAAGTGATCATCATCGTCCGCGTTGATGAGGGGACGTTCAGCGCATTCGCGGCGCAATGCACGCATTGGGGCGCCGAAGTGAATACGCCGAAGAACGGCGTATTGATCTGCCCGTTCCACGGGTCGCGTTTTTCAGACGAGAACGGCGAAGTGATCGAAGGTCCCGCCGGAAGTCCGCTGAAAAAGTTCGCGGTGAAATGGGACCGTCAGCAGGAAAAATTATTCCTCTCACAGGCGTGAGCACCGCATTGTTACTGCCCGAAGAGTCCCGTCAGCAGTTCTGAGACGGTCAGCGAAATGACCCAGTCGGTCGGCGGACTCATTCGTCTTGTCAGGTCCACTCTGAACAGATCCAGGATATTCGATACACCCACGCTTGCTTCGTAATACCATCCTCCCGAATCACGGACCGGAAAGAGCGGAACGCGAACGGTATTTCCCGAAAGCCAGCTGCGCGCCGCATTCGCTTCCAGGATAAGATCGAGATTCGATTCCATCAGCCATTGAATCCCCAGCGGCGCGAACAACACCCTTCGGAAATTATGGTCCACAGTGAACGAAACATACCGGTCGCCGTAGAATTGACGCCGCTTCAATCCTTTCAGTGAACCGTATCCGGCGAACGTTTCAAACCGGGAATACAGCTCGCTGTACCGCTGCGGCGGAAGATGACCGAACGTATATCCGCCTGCGATCTGGAATCCTAATGCAGGCGGAAAGGCGCTCTCCTCGCGGACCATCGTGGCATACTTCCCTCGGATCTTGCCGGACCAATGAAGGAAATCGAAATCGCTTCCCAATGACGGGGCCGAATATTCCGCCTTCAGCGATGTGATCAGCGCATCGTTGGTCAGTGCGATCATTCCCGTCGAGGCATAATTATATGTTCCTCCGATACTGGTCATTCGTCCGTCGGCGATCGACGGCTGAAATGCATATTTCTTTTTGGTATTCATTATTGAATAGTCGGTATGCTGGAAGACGGAATACTGACGTTCGCTCAGGAGTGCAAGTGTAACCGTTGAATGTGCATTCGCGATATACTCCAGTGATGAAGTGACGCCGACGGCTCGGTAATAATCATGGATGTCCTCTTTTTCAAAGAGTGCCGAAACTGAGTTCAGCAGCAGTCCGGGAACAAGCGGCTCCGGGAAGAATTTATGTCTGTCATAGAGATCCGCACTGAATGTGAACTCTTTCTTCTTGAACAGCAATCCGGCAAATCCTGCATTCGCAGCGGAGGTTCGATTCTTACCGAACGTGAACGTTACTCCGGTGCCGTATTTCCATTGCTTGTCCGAAATTCCGTATCCGGCATTCCCGCGCAGTTCCACATCCGGCAGCACGTCTTTGAATGAGTGATTCAATCCGAGATGCAGTCCTTCCACACGGTTGAACCAGACCTCGGCGAAACCGGCGGTGCTCGCCATGAACTCCAGCACCTTCAGTCCGGCTCCCTTCGGTGCGAATTTTTTCTCGAGCGTCTGCGTACTGTCGAGCGCTTTATACGCGCTGTCCTGCTCCTGCGTCAGCGGAAGCACGTCATGAGCGGACCAGAAGGTGGAATCGAAGACGGTCGACGACGAATCGACTGTGAACTTGTTCATCTGTTTGATGGTGTCGGCGAAGACGGGATTGACCGCATAATCATACAGCACAACATCACGCTCGATGCCGAATGCCGGAAAGGTGATCCCCGCCATGCTGATGGTGAGCGATGCGTCGAAACGGAAATTCGACGGGAGCCAGAACTTTGCATCGAACAGCTGAAAGGTCTGGCGGTACCGCGACCGTTTCAGCTTCACGAAGATCTGTGTGAACGCTTCATTCGGCGTCACATCCACTTCCATCACCGCGTAGGAACGCTCGGCGATGGAGATCGTCCCTTTCAGCAGCGGAACGATCTTGGAACGCGGGATCAGTTTGATCGTGTAGACCTCGAAGTCATCCATATCCCGCGTGGAGAGCAGCTGATAATCATAATACTCGAACGCATTCGGCGCGGTCGGACCGACGAACGTGTAGCCGCCGAGTTTGATCCTGTCCTCATTGAAATTGACGATGTCCCCCACACGCGATGTCAGGATCCCTTTCATGAGATTCCCGGTCTGCCGCTGCTGCACCACCACCTCGCGGAGCGAATCGCTGCTGGACCAATAGATGGTGGAATACGATTCCGAAATAGCGGCGATCGAACTGTCGTTGCGGAACTGCATGCGGCTGAACGCTTTCCCTTCGAAGGTCTGTAACTGACCCATCCATTTTGTCTTGCTCTCGATCGCCCGGCGGATGATCTCGTATGCCGGATCCTCATCGGTGACCGTCACTCCGGAAAGCTCGATGGTATTCGGGATAAGCGTAATGGTACGGGATTGAGCGGAATTCAATTCCACATCGATCGTGTCGCTGCGGTAGCCTAGATAACTGACGGCGATCCGGTACTGCTGCGCCGGAAGCGAAAAACGGAACTGACCGTCGGCATTGGTCACCGTCCCTTTGGACGTCCCCAGAATACGGAGCGTTGCGGAAGGGAGCGCCAGGTGTGTCTCACGGTCCTTCACCACACCGGAAAGTGTCTGCATCTGAGCGGACACAACGGCGGAACAGAGGAACGATACGATCAGTAATTGTTTGAACATGCTGTTGCGGAACAAATGATGAAGGACGATGGTTGTGAATTGATGAATAATAAGTACTTTACGCTCTCAACGGCTTTCTGAATGTCGGAAAATCCTTCTATGGTTTCAATCATTCTCTGCACATATAACAGGGAAAATCTATTGCCGTTAGCGGTGCGGTCCGTTCTTGCTCAATCCTATACGGATTGGGAACTGATCGTGATCGACGACGGGAGTACCGACAAAACGCGTGCCGTGATGAAGCAATTCCTGCAAAAGGATGCACGGATTCGGTATCATTTCCAAACTAACAAGGGACTCGCCGCTGCTCGGAATGCAGGACTGCGTTTAGCGAAAGGCGCTTTCATCTGTTTTGTGGACTCGGACGACGAACTTGCTCCTCGCCATCTTGAACACCGTGTCCGGTTCCTGACGAATCATCCCGGCGTCGATTTTCTCCACGGCGGAATGACACTCATCGGTCCGAAACGAAAACAGTTCGTTGTGGACATGACCGATCCCTCCAAGAAGATCCATCTCAGCAAATGTCACATCGGCGGAACATTCTTCTTCCGGAAAAAGATCCTCAAGAAGGTCCCCGGATTCTCGCCCATTCCGTTCGGCGAGGATTTCGATTTCTTCCGCCGCGTGGACGAACAGTTCACCATCCGCAAGGTCCGATGGACCACCTACCGGTATCATTTAGATTCTGCGGACCGACTCTGCGATATCTTCACCGATAAGCTCCTGAAGCGTTAGTCCCGAAACATCTCACACAAAGCCACAAAGAATTAATGTAGGTCCGGACTCATGTCCGGACCACCTGTTCATGTGTGCACAAAATTTATCCGTTTAAAATAAAAAATCACGCCGGATGAAGATGTGGCGTGACAGATGGCCTGAACCGCGTGCGAAAAATTATTTCTTCAGTTCTTTCCTGACCTGTCCTTCCAATTTGAAATGCTCGTCCGCCGGGATGCTCAGTTTCTCACGGAGCGACGTCAGGAAGTCGGACTCTTCGGGTGTGACAACGCCGTCGGACCAGACGGAGCGCAGGGCGTTGAGGTATGCTTCGTTCTTCGTCCCCTCTTCCAGCTCTCCGAACTTCTCTTCCGTCATCTCGATGGCGCCCTTCAGCAGCAGCAGCAGCGCCCGTTCATCATGCGTGATCATTCCGTCCTGCCACGCTTTATGGAACATCGTGATCAGGATCGTCTCACCCTGCCGCTGCAGTGAACCTTCGGTGAATGTCTTCTTCGTCGCTTCCAGTTCCTTTTGAAGGACGGCGATCTGCGTCAGCATCTCCGCTTTCGTGATCTCTTTCGCGCTCTCGATCTCTTTTCGGTGTTTCTCTTTCAGCGCGTCCATCTCTTTCGCATCCGCCGCTCCGCCGCTCTTCTTCGCCATGGTCAGTTCCTGCGTCAGCGACACGATCTGTGCGTTGAGATTCTTTTCGATCGCTTCTTTCAGTGCCTGCGCCTCTTTCACCTGCATCGTCAGCTGAGCGACTTCACGCTGCAGTTTTGCCTGGATCGTTGCAAATTCCTGACGGAGCGATTCAACACGGGCAGTGGAATCTTCTTTCGGAGCGGGAGCAGCTGCAGGAAGTGCGGGCGCAGCCGGTTTTATCTCCGCTTTCGCCGGTTCCGGTTTTTTCTCTTCCGCTTTCGGTACCTCTGCCGGTTTTACCGGTTCGGGTTTTGGTTCTTCTTTCGGCGGCTCTGCCGGTTTTTCGGCATTTTTCTTTTCTTCGGCGAGCTTTTTTACTTTTTCTTCTTCCGCTTTCTTTTTCTCGTCGGCGATGGAAACATTGATCCTGTCCTTATACGCCATGGCGTACATGTTGTTCGGCTCGATGGCGAGGGCTTTGCCCACCTCGTCGAGTGCTTTGGTCCATTCCGCAGTCTTGATGTGCCGGTCCGCCGCTTTTAACAGCTCACCGATCATCTTTTTCTGGGAATCTTTATCTGCGCCGATCGTCATGTGTTAGGGTCTATTTTCCTGTTCAGTGAATGAATATACCCAACAAGTGCTTGAATATCAATGTTTTAACCGCTGTTAATCGGTCCTGTGAATTGAATCTCCTCGGAAAAGAACCATTTTTCAGCTCATTAGATTCTTTTAAAACAGAAAGACCGGGATCTCTCCCGGCCTCCGTTAAGATCGCAATATTGTAATTCTGCAATTTTGCAATCGTATGTTCTGCTTACCTATTTTATCCCCATCTCCTTCAGCAAAAATCCCGCCTCCCCCACCTTCTCTACATTCCACAGCACGTAGCGGATATCCACAGCGATTGAACGGCTGTAGCTCTCATCCCACGCATAATCATTGATGGTCGCTTCGAACGTTCGGTCGAAGTTCACGCCGATCAGTTCTCCTTTTGCGTTCAGTACGGGACTTCCGCTGTTGCCGCCGGTCGTATCCATATCATACAGAATTGCGACAGGAACGTCTTTTAGCTTCTTATGCATATACCGTCCATACTCTTTTTTAGCGGCAAGGTCCCGGATCTTCTTCGGTGTATTGTATTCGGGTTGGTCGGAAGATTTCTCGATAACGCCGGTCAGCGTGGTGATAGGAGAAAAGAATGTCGCGTCGGCGGGACGATAACCGCGGATGTGTCCATACGTCATGCGGAGTGTTGAGTTGGCATCGGGAATGAACTCCATCTTCTTCCACTCCTGTTTCACATCCACCAGTTTTCCGGAAAGACGGTTGAGCTCCCCCGTCCGCTTCCGGTTCCCCACATTCTGCATCTCGATCTCGGGGGAAAGTGCGCGCGCGAACTCGATGAGCGGATCGTTCGCCTGCTTCAGCTGTTCGGGTGTCATCGTGAATACCTGACTGATGAATGCAGTATCGGCAAGCCGCGTCTTGGCAAACAGTGAATCGACGAACTTCACGGGATCCTTCACCGATGATGCTGTTCCGATCGCCTGGTCGGCGGGAAGTTTCACGGCATCATTCAGGATCTCAGAAAGGAATAATTTATCGATGCCGATATTCAGACTCCTCAGCGATGCAAGGAAACTGATCTTCAGCGCATTCAGGTTCTTCTCCATGTACGGCGATCCGCGCTCCGCATCCGGTTTCTGCCGTTCCTCCGCAAGCTTGATCATCGTGTTCCCGATGGAAAGGAGCGATGAACTTCCGATGATATTGTTCAGTACGTTCGCCCGTTGTGCGTCGCTGCGCAGTTCGTCGTACACGGACTTGATACCGGAAAGCACATCGCCGTATTTTTTTGCCCGTTCGGGTGAAGCGTTGATGTATGCCGTCAACGCTTCCTCTTCTTTCTGCTTGTTGAGTACAATGGGAAGGTTTGCGAATCCTTTCAGTTTGCCGCGGTAATTCTTCTCCACGTTCGCTAAGGATTTGATCCTGGCGCTCAACGCAAGTGCCGTTGCCGGATCGTTCTTTCCGGCCGCTTCCATCTGCGCGATCATCCAGGCATTCCGCTTCTGCACGAACGGCAGCCGGATGTCCCGTTCGAACTCAAGATAGTACGATGTCTGATGCCGGAATGTCCGTCCCGGATATCCGAGAATGAAGACCAGATCGTTCTCATCCACACCGTTTGGATTCACCGTGAAATGGTTCTTGGGTGTGAACGGTTTGTTCGATACGGAATACTCGGCAGGATTCCCGTCCGGACCAACATACGCGCGGATGAAGGAGAAATCTCCCGTGTGTCTCGGCCAGACCCAGTTGTCATCCTCACCGCCGAATTCACCGACGGACCGCGGCGGCACATACACCAGACGGATATCTTTGATGGTCTTGTTGATGAACAGAATGTAGGTCTTTCCCGCGAACATTTCCGCAACATTCGCCGTCACTCCGGTCTGTTTCTGTTCCGCTGCGGTCACCAGTGCTTTGGAATTCTTATCGATGATCCTCGTCCGCTCGACCGGATCGGTCGTATCGCTGATGCCGGCAAGCACTTCTGCCGAAACATCGCGGTAGGAATCGATGATCTTCGCTGTCAATCCCTTCGCCGGGATCTCCTGCTCACGGGAACGGGCGATGAATCCGTTCGTCACATAATCGTTCTGCACTGTGCTCGCCTGCTGCACCGCTCCGAAGACGCAGTGATGGTTCGTAATGATGAGTCCTTCTGCGGAAATGAACGATGCGCTGCATCCTCCCACATTCACGCTGGCATCGACAAGGCTCACCCCTTGAGGATTATAGATATCCTTGGCGGTGATCTTGAATCCTTTTGATTTCAGGTTCAGTTTGTGGATCTCGGAAAGGGGATACATTCCCTCGTCCGCTGTCAACAAGAGCGGAAGAAGGATGAAGAGAAGAAGTGTCTTTTTCATTGTGAGATAATTGAAGTGATTGTTGTAGGAATTATTTTTCGCCGTTCAACTCAGTAGAAGTTCAATTCATCATTTGTTACCAAGACACAAGATCCCACAACAATTCAAATGATAATTTGCGGGTCGAATTTTTCTCAATAATTTTGTGCTTTCGTGCCTTGGT
>CALROS020000061.1:0-7872 GCA_943369855.1 Chitinophaga pinensis
GTTACGGATATCCGTTCCTGTTCGAGAGTCCTGAGGCACAGCAGCTGACGGTCGATCTCTGGCAGAAGATCGCGAAGCGGTATGCGAAAGAGACGATCGTGATCGGATACGATCTCCTGAATGAACCGATCGCAACATATTTCGATGCGTCGCAGTTCAATTCAAAACTGGAACCGCTCTATAAAAAGATCGCTTCAGCGGTCCGGCAGGTGGATAAGAATCATGTGCTGTTCCTCGGCGGTGCACAATGGAACAATAACTTCAGTGTGTTCGGCAAACCTTTCGACGGGAATATTGTCTATACCTATCATAAGTACTGGTGCGATACCACCCAGGCGATGGTTCAGGAATATGCCGATTTTATGACGAAATACAACGTTCCCATCTGGATGGGCGAGTCCGGTGAGAATAAGGACGAATGGATCGATGCGTGGCGCAGACTCAATGAGCGGAATAATTTCGGCTGGTGCTTCTGGCCGTTCAAGAAGATGGATGCAGCGAGCAACATGGTAGCAGTGAAACGGACAGCGGAATGGGATTCCATCATTACATTCGCGAATAAGCCCCGCATCTCGTACAAGGATATCCGCGAAGCGATGCCGTCCCGCGCTGTGATCGAAAAAGCATTCGCCGATTATCTCGAGAACTGCAAATTTGCCAACTGCACCGTGAATCCGGGTTACTTGAAAGCGTTAGGTTTAACAAAATAGAACACGGATGACACAGAAAAAGGAGATCGGCACGGATAAGAATAAATGAATGATAACCCGTAAAGCCAATAGTAATCCATTGCAGTTCTAATGGTTGGGGAATATCTTCGTAACAACATTTGGATGACAATATGTTACACGAAGATATGACATCGCAGATAATTGGAGCATATTATACGGTATACAATACTCTGGGGCACGGTTTTCTTGAAAAGGTATATGAAAATGCGCTGCGAAGAGAAATAGCAGATCAAAATCTCGAGGTTGAGCAACAAAAAAATATCCCGGTATTCTATGGAAACTGTAAAGTAGGAAACTATTTTGCTGACCTGCTTGTCGAGAGAAAAATAATTTTAGAAATTAAATCCGCCGAAGCTTTACGGGAAGAACATGAGTTACAATTAATAAATTATCTTAAGTCAACAACGATAGAGATTGGTCTTTTGCTCAATTTCGGCAGAAAACCTGAGATTCGCAGAAAGATTTTTACCAATGATCGAAAAAAGGGAATATGGGTTCCTACATGATGTCTGGCGAATGATACAGCGTCAGCTTTTGTCTGTGCATTGTACTATATCATCTGTGAGAATCCATTCCTTCCGTGTCATCCGTGTTCTATTGCTGATACCTTTCGTTCTTAACGCACAGTATGAGGATTCGGGGAAGCGTGGTCTTTACTTTTCAAAGAAACAGTATATTGAAGCACCTCTCCCTTCCTTCAAAGAACACCGCGCTGAACTGCCCTCGCCGATCATCGAGAATAGTCCTGAGTATGTTGAGTTGTATTGGAAAGCTTGGTCGCTCGCATTCGAGCACTTCAAACGGCCGCCGCAGGGTTCTCCGTTCGTCTCTAATTACATCGATGAAGCATTCTCGCCGAGCGTGTTCCAGTGGGATACGATCTTCATGCTGATGTTCGCGCGATATGCACATTCCACGTTCCCTGCGATCCAGTCACTTGATAATTTCTATTCCCGTCAGTACGAGAACGGCTATATCTGCAGGGAGATCCAGGAGGCCGACGGGAAGGATTATGTCTTTGTGGGACGGGAACACACGGTGAATCCGCCGCTCTTCGCCTGGGCGGAAGTGGAGTCATACAAGGTCACCGGTGACAGGTCACGGTTCGAATCGGTGCTGCCGGCCCTTAAAAAGTATGCGGAATGGCTTGAAAAGAACCGGAAAAAAGAGAATACGAAGCACGGACTCTACTGGAATACCGGACTCGGCTCGGGGATGGATAACATGCCGTTGCAGGGCTCGGGCTGGGTGGATATGTCATCACAAATGGTGCTGTTCTACCGGAATCTTGCGTTCATGTGCGGTGAAGTGAAACAGACGGATGAAGCAAAGAAATATGATTCCTTCGCCAATGAGATCTCTCAAAAGATCAACCAATTGATGTGGAATGAAACGGACGGCTTCTATTATAATGTGGATGACAACGGAGTTCAGCAGAAACTGAAATGTGTTGCCGGATTCTGGCCGATGCTTGCCGGCATCGCGGATATGAAGCAGGCGTCACGGCTGTTGTTCCACCTGAAAGATCCCCGGTCATTCTGGCGCCCGATCCCGTTCCCGTCCCTGGCGGCGGATGAGAAGGCGTATCAGGCGGACGGACATTACTGGCTCGGCGGCGTGTGGACCCCGACGAATGTGATGATCATAAAAGGACTGGAACGGTACGGCAGAGAAACGGAGAATCCCACCGATTATTCCTTCAACGAATTTGCTTCTGCCGCCGCAGAGAAATATCTGGATGGATTATGCGCTGTCTATAAAAAGACCGGCACACTGTGGGAGAATTATTCCCCGGAACTGATGATGCGCGGGAATCCGTCGCAGAAAGATTTCGTCGGCTGGACCGGCTGCGGTCCGATCGAATTGCTGATCGAGAATGTCCTGGGATTCCATCCGGACGGAGCGAATAATCGGGTTACATGGCAGATCAGCAGGATCGACCGTCACGGCATCGAGCAATTGAAGTTCGGTGAGATCACGGCTACACTCATCAGTCAAAACCGGATGAGTGTCGGAAGTCCTGCAGAGATCCACATTATTGCCAATAAGCCGTTCGAGCTCATTGTCAGCGTGAACGGACGCGCAGCAAAGAACATTTCCGTGCAAAAGGGTGCACAGAAATTTATTGTTGATTAGTTCCATAGAACACTGAGAGGGAATAACTGTAAGCTGTCTCAAGAATAAGATTTATTGTCATCCCGAACGAAATGAGGAATCTCGTTCTTCATCTGAAATTCAAATCTGAGATTTCTCGCTTCGCTCGAAATGGATCTGATTCGCATTCTTACAGAAGAATCTCTGAATGATTGATCCGTGAAAACCTTTTTATTTCCGTGTCATCCGTGTTCCATTAAAAGAAAAAGAAACACTTTACGAAAGACTAATGAAGTTCAATCATAATGAAAAACAAATCGCTGTTCATTTTCACCATTTCCGTACTATGTTCGATACTTAGCGCGCAATCTGTTACCATCACTCCTTCTGCGACTGCGTATGTGTTTCCTAACGGTGTTTCCGTCCCATCCGATTACCCGCACGTATCCATTTCGATAAAGACCAATCCGGATCCCGGCTATATTTTCATCAATAACTGGACCGGTGTTCCATACATCGCCATTCTGGATAATAACGGTTCGCCGGTCTTCTATCGGAAAATGCCGGGAAATGCACGTGATTTCAAACTGCAGGCGAACGGTATGCTTTCATACCGGCTTGCGGACCCGTATTACCGGTTCTACGAAATGGATTCCTCATATTCCGTCACCCGCGAGATCACCGCAAAGAACGGATATGGAACGGATGAGCATGAACTGCAGATCCTTCCGAACGGAAATGTGCTGCTGATCGCACTGGAATACAAGACCGTCGATATGAGTAAACTCGTCAGCGGCGGCAAGACGAATGCGACCGTCATCGGGAACCACATCCAGGAGATCGATCCCTCCGGCAAAGTCGTCTTTGAATGGAAATGCTGGAACGATATGGATATCGTCGATGCTGTGCATGAGAACTTGACCGCGCAGACCGTCGACTATATCCACATGAACGCCATCACTCTGGACCGCGACAGCAATATCATCTGCTCTGCGCGGCATCTTTCGCAGATCACCAAGATCAACCGAAAGACGGGAGCCGTGATGTGGCGTTTCGGCGGCAAACATAACCAGTTCACCTATATCAACGATCCGATCGGCGGAACTTCGTACCAGCACGACGTCCGCGTACTGCCGAACGGGAATATTACGATGATGGACAACGGAAATTATCATAATCCTTCATTCTCCCGGGCGGTGGAATACCAATTGGATACGGTTGCAATGACGGCAAAACTCGTCTGGCAGTACCGTCATTCGCCGGACCGGTACACGTGGTGGATGGGAAATGTTCAGCGTCTGCCGAGCGGCAACACGCTCATCGACTGGGCGGACGGCTCGCTTCCCAAACTGACCGAAGTGACCCCGGCCGGGGTGAAAGTGATGGAACTCGGATTCGTCAATTACGCACACAGTTATCGGGTCTTCAAATTCCCGTGGATCGGAAAGGCAAAGGCGCCGGTCATCACACTCGAATCATCCGGTGATAAACTTTCCATGCTGATCAATAAATTCGATCAGCAGCCGAAACATACATATATGATCTATATGGACACGCTTCCGAATCCGACGAAGCTGATCGATTCTACCACGCTCTCGGCGATCGATCTGACAGGATTCAAGAGCGGCAAACGGTATTATGCACGGGTGACATCGAAGGACAGTACCGGAACAGAGAGTCCGTACTCGAATGAAGAGAATGCTCTCTACAAGAACTTCAAACCGGGAGACAATATCGTCGTGAACGGTGACTTCCTCGACGGAATGAGTCAATGGAATTTCCTCGTCACTTCTCCGGCGTCCGCAGTTCCGTTCCTGACAGTAGACGGTGAACTTCTCGTGCAGATCAGCGCGGGGGGAACGCAGACCTTCCATGTGCAGATAACGCAGGAAGGGATACCGCTCGTGAACGGGCAAAAGTACCGTTTTGAATTCGACGCGTACGCCGCCGCACCCAGAACGATCGAACCGAAAGTGGCGATGATCGCATCGCCGAACACCAATTACAGCAAGACGAGCGCGATCGCATTGACGACGTCAAAGAAACATTTTCAATACGATTTTACGATGACGGATGCGACGGATAATAATGCGCGGGTGGTGATCAATTGCGGTCTCTCCGATATCGAGGTGATGCTGGATAATGTATCGGTCAAGCAGATCGTCCCTGCTGCCGTTGAGAGAAAAGAGGGGACCGTTCCGGGCGGATTCGCACTGCTTCAGAATTATCCCAATCCGTTCAATCCGCAGACAATTATTTCGTACGAACTGCCGGTGAGCAGCCCGGTCACACTGACGGTCACCGATCTTCTCGGAAGAGAGGTTGCAGCACTCGTGAATGAGCGGCAAAGCGCCGGAACTCATTCGATCCCGTTTTCACTGAACCAATACCGGATACCTAGCGGTATCTATTTCTATACGCTCACGGCAGGTCCGTTCTCATCAACAAGACGGATGGTCGTCCTAAAATAATGAAAGAAGTACCTATGAGATCATTACACTCACTTGTCATCATCACACTGCTCTGTTCGCTGCAGTTGATGTCGCAATCGCTTTCCTATATTTCGCCGGTCCCGAATTCCCGGCTCAATTCCCGGGAAACGAATATCATCCTCCGCAGTGTTGAAGCTGTGGACGGTTCACAGCTTGCCGCATCATCCGTCCGTGTGACGGGTTCCATTTCCGGCGCCCATCAGGGCGCATTGTCGGTCTCCGATGACAGACATACGATCCTGTTCCATGCCAAGACCCCGTTCGAACCGGCCGAGGTCGTTACGGTGAAACTGAACGGAAAATATGTCGGAACGAAGGAATTCACATTCACGGTCACTCCTCAGTCCGAACCGCTGTATCGTTCGTTGACGGTGACAGAAGAGGGAACTGTCGAGAAACGGCAGGAGCCCGCTGTGCGAAAGTTCGAAGAGTTTCAACCGACGGCAGTTTCTGCAGACTCACTTCCTTCCGACTTTCCGAAATTTGCGGTCACAGCAGTCAAGAATCCTGCTCCCGGAAATTATTTCCTTACCACATGCGACGATGTTCCCGGTGTAGGGCACTTCTTTTATATTGTCGATAATGCCGGCAAAGTAGTGAAATATCAGCGCCGTCCCGGTCACGTGTATGATTTCAAAATGCAGCAGAACGGTCTTCTCTCGTATGCCGATCCGTTCAGCGATTGGGGTTATGCCGGCGGAAGCCGGTGCGTGCACCGTGTGATCGATTCATCATTCGCGGCGGTGGACAGTTTCAGAGCCGGGAACGGATACGATGCGGATACGCATGAATTTCTAATGCTGCCGAACGGTCATGTCGTTCTTCATGCCTACGACATCCAATACATGGACCTCAGCAAAACGATCACCGGCGGAAGCCCGAACGCGATCGTTGTCGGATCGATCGTTCAGGAACTTGATCTGCAGAAGAATATCGTGTTCCAATGGAGAAGCTGGGACCATATTCCCGTCTCCGAAACATACATGAACGCAACGGCAGCGGCATTCGATTACATCCATGTGAATGCGTATGATATGGACTCGGACGGGAATTTCCTGTTCGCTTTCCGCAATACCTGCGAGATCGTGAAAGTGAACCGGGTCACCGGCGAGTTCATGTGGAGGATGGGGGGAAAGAACAATCAATTCACCTTCATCGGAGAGATCGAAGCGAATAAACCCGCCTACTTTACGTTTGCGCACGGTTTCAAACGTCTTGCGAACGGGAATTTCCTCATGTTCGACAACGGGAATCTTCATACGCCGATCGTTTCCCGCGCCGTAGAATATAAGATCGATCAGGTGAACAAAACAGCGACACAGGTCTGGCAGTATCATCATACGCCGGAAGTGTACGCTCCCACGCGCGGCTCCGTGCAGCGTCTGCCGAACGGCAACACCGTCATCGGATGGGGTTCTGCCAGTTTTGTGGGTGTGGGAAAGACCATGATAACCGAGCTTGCTCCGAATGATTCCATCCTGTTCGAGATGGAGTCGCTGGATAAGATGCCGAGTTACCGCGCACAGAAATTCGTCATGAATGCACCGCTGAATCCTGCCGGCAATGTTCAGATCGCTGAGATCCTTCCCGGGAATGAGTATTCGTTCAACAAGGGAGATACGAACAGAACAGGTGTTACTCTGAAACTGACCGATGCTACGTTCGGATACAATGCGGTCACGGTCAAGCGGTATGCCTTCTCGCCGCTGAAGATGGAATTTCCGGAACTTGCTCCGATGACATACAACGGAAGGTTCGTCATTGAACAGGTCGGATTCACCTCATTCACCGCGGATCTGACCTTCGACAGCACGGTCATTCAGCCGAGTCCGTATCTGCAGAATATGATCGTGTACGGCAGGGAATTTGAAGGTTCGGGAATGTTCATTCCGCTGACGACCGTCTACAATGCGGCAAAGCGTTCACTGACCGTCACAACGACGAAGTTCGGTGAGTTCATCATCGGCATCCCGATGACGATCACTGCGCCCGCTCAGGCAAAGACCGTTGCTCCTTTGATGAATGCACTGGTCAATCAAACGAAACCGGTGCTCATCCGCTGGAGTACGGACGGACACATCACAGGGTCGCATCTGCAGGTCGCGAAGGATTCACTCTTTACAACAATGGTCGTGAATGATTCTCTCCTGATGGCGTCCTACAAACTCTGGAACGGTTATGAAGGAAAAACAAAATATTTCTGGCGTGCAAGATCGGTGAATGAGTCCGGCAAAGGCGCATGGTCGCCGGCGGGGTCATTCACAACAGCGAACGTCTATCTGTCCATTCTCTATCCGACAGCGGCGCTGAAACTTGTGACGAACGGGACCTATACCCTGAAATATGAGAATAATTTTGATGAACGGGTGAATATCCGTTTGTATAAGAACGGCATCCTTTCACTGAAGATCAAAGACAGTACGGAGAATACGGGACGATATGTGTGGAAGATCCCGACGACCGGTGTGACGACCGATTCATCCTACACGATCAAAGTGACATCGGTCCTGGACAGTACGCTTGCGGGGACGAGTCCTGCGTTCTCCATTGAAAAG
>CALROS020000062.1:0-7651 GCA_943369855.1 Chitinophaga pinensis
CCATTCGCTACCAACGATGTGCCGGCGGTGTAATTGAAGTCTTCCTGAAACACAAGCCCCTGAGCATATCCGATCGTCTGCAGAACAACGACCATTACTATAGCGAACAAACATCTGTAAAGAGTTTTCATGTTTTCCCCGATATGAATGTTTTATACGATCATGCGGTCACACGCGATGGAACGCGTGTGACCGGATCGGCATCATTTCAACAGCATCATTTTGCGTGTTTCATTGCGCGAAGCTGATCTGAGCGAATAGAAATACAGACCGCTTGGTAGATTCTTCCCTTCGAATGTGATCGAATAAACCTGGTCCGCGGCTGCGATCCCGTCGAAGAGAGTGGAGACATGCTGACCGATAAGATTATAAACGGTCACTATTGCATGCTCGGTATTCTTCATGACAAAACGGATTTCCGTTGACGGGTTGAAGGGATTCGGGTAATTCTGTGCAAGGGTGTAATCCTTCGCAGTGAACACCGCGGCTACTTCCACTGTATTGCTGTAACGGAATGTTCCGCTATTGTCGATCTGTTTTAGCCGGTACTGATGACGTTCTGCTGCAACGGCATCAACGAATGAGTAGGAATGCTGCGTGTTTGTTGTTCCGTTCCCTTTCATGAATCCGATCTTCTTCCAGGTATTGGAGATATTCTTTTCGATCTCGAATCCATGATTGTTCTTTTCGGTAGCCGTTGTCCAATTCAGTTCAACGTTCCGTCCGTTCACCGCGCTGGTGAACGAGATCAATTCAACAGGCATCGGATCGGAAGTGCTGCCGACGGTGAACTGCGAGAATCCGCTGCAGCCCGTCTCCGTGGCGACCGTACCGGCGGAGGAGAATGTACCGGCAAAGTCCCAGGCCGACGAAGCATCGGCACGTTTCAAAATGCGTGAATTTGCTACGGTGCTTAATCCTCCCATTCCGGCAGTTTCAATATCGATCGTATAGGTGTTTACCGGCGGTGTATCCATTGATGCTGTCCAATATCCATTCGTATAATGACTGATGACTGTGCCCGGATAAGAAATGCTTCCGGGATCAGCCGATACATACCGGACATTCAGATTCGATGCTGCTCCAAGACCGGTCGTGGTCGGAAAGGTGAAGACGATCTTCCGGTATTCCGACGCACTGCCGATGTGGAATGTCTTCACGGTTGTGGATGTTGTTGTGATAGAACGGATGACCGATCCCGTTCCGTTCGTAATGATATAACTGGAAGCGGAACCTCCTGAAGGATTTCCGACCGTAACATTATTGTTCCCGATCTTGAACAGTCCATTGGTCAAGGTGAGATTGCCCGTCGTTGCGAGACTGTTGGTCAACGAAAGGATATCAGCTGCATTGGTAAGATTGACCGTCATTGCATTCACTGTTGCAGGAAGACCGGAACCGGTCACCGCATTCACGCTTGTGCTGTTATATATGTAATTTGCCCCGGTATTGAAATTCCTTGTCGTTGTTTGGATGTTTCCTGTCGCCCCAGAGGCGGAAATTCCGTCGACCGATGCAAGTTTTAGCGTGCCTGCCGATGCGAGAGTGAACGCACCGTTTCCGGTCACCAAATTGGTTCCGCAATTCAGCGAACCGTTCACCGTCAGCGTATGGGAGCCGACATCGATATTTCCGGCGGTCATCACGAATGAACCATTCCCTGCCGGAAGAATCGCATCTGCTGCAAGCGTGAATCCGGATGCATTATTGAATGAGACCGTTCCAGCAACCGCACCGAACGTCGGGATCGCATCCGCGATTACTTCAAGTGTCGCATTTGCAGAAACATCGACCGTTCCGGTGATTGAACCGCCGCTGCCGATCGTCACTGTGAGTGCGTTCGTTCCGTTCCCAACAACGATCTTCGAACTGGATCCGCTCACCGTCCAATTGCTTGTGAGTGAGTATGTGCTTGTATTGCGGAGATTATAGATCTGGTTGGCTGTCGTAAAATTGACCGGATTGGTCCCTGTGCCGTCGGTATTCATTCCCCAATTCGTCACATTCGTAATGTCGCCGGTACCGGTGTAATAGAAATTGACCGGATCGGAACCGATCGCAACTTTAAAATTATCGAAAAATGAGTTGTTACTTGCTGTCGTGCTGTAATTCCACATAAACCCGAAGTGGGACATGGCTGTTCCGGTATATAAAGCATCACCACTCGTACCGCGCAACGTGTATGTGCCGGATGAAGGATCTGCCCATGCGGGAGTTGCCGAAGGACCATCGGTCCTGTCATAATAGGACCATGTTGCTGTCGTGGGATTGTACGTAACTTTGATGCTCATGAAATCACGACGGTCCGATTGCGTCATCCCCGTCACCAGTGTGGTCACATTGGCATTAGCATAAATACCACCGGTGAATTTTACAAGCCGATACACGTTCGATGCACTGCCGCCGCTCACTACAGCATATCCGTTTGCGGTCGATAGATCCGAACTGCTTGCCACAAGAATAACCGCATAACCATATTGTGCAGCATCAAATCCGCTCAATGTGGTATTTCGGTTGTGCCTGGCATTGAAGGACCATGTAACAAGGTCCGTATTCGAACTGAGAGTCGTATTGAATGGAGAACTGAATGAGGCCAGCGGTCCAACAACAGAACTGCGGCCGGCCGTTCCACCATTAGCAATCTTCATGTAGGGAACCGTACCGGTTGCTGTACTGCTTTCAATGGTCGACGCGCCGCTTCCGGTATTCGTCGTTGTATAGGTCAACGACGGTGTTCCGCCGGGTGAGACGGAGACCCGGTTGAAATCATCATAAAAAACAGTCGTCTGCTGAGCAAAACCTAACGTTACAAAAGATAGGCAACACAACAAGGAAACAACCATAGTAATAAATGCTCTCATAAAACCTCCGGTTATTGATAACGAATGATAGTGTACTTCAAAATATTCATACGTCAAGATACTTAGGAGGCATGCGGCGTTACAAGATAACAACGGTAATAGGAAGGTTAATTAACATCGGCTTTTGCAATATCATTGAGGTTTATTGAATTTCAGATGTGTTTATCCTGTATAACTATTGCATTCTTACCGTTGAATAGTTATGTTCATGCACAGTTGACGAGGTTTCAATTCTGGTCCAAACCGGAGAATCATGTGATTGAAAAATCACTGGCGTTACAAATACTAGACGATATTCTGCGCAGTCCCGAGTTCAAGGATTCAAAACGTTTCCAGGAGCTGCTCGCCTATCTTGTGAATGAGACCCTTTCCGGTAATATCCCGAAAGAGATCACCATCGGTATGCAGTTCTTCAGCAAGGATTCGAACTTCGATCCGAAAGAAGACCCTACCGTCAGAGTATACATCAATAACCTTCGGAAAAAGCTTGAGCACTTCTATCTGACGACAGAAATGCTCCCCGCATATAAACTTGATATTCCCAAAGGTCATTATCAGGTTGAATTCAAAAAGATCGAACGGAAAGAAAGCCTTGTCACGGCGAACAAAAAACAGAACAGTCTGATCGTCACTCTTTCCGCAGCGTTGTTCATCTGTCTCCTTTTCATCGTTGCTGACCGATCCTTCCCGTCCCTGTTCAGGAGTAATCCCACCGAGAAGAATCCGCTCTGGCATGAATTCGTGACGCCGGGTGCGAAACCGACACTGGTGGTGTTGGGAGATTTCTTTTTCCTGTTCGAACGCGGGCAGGATGGCAAGCTGGGGAATTTCGTCCGGGACCTTCGGTTCAACACTGCCGAGGATTATCGGCAGTACATCCGGAGGGACCCGAAGTTCGCTGAGAAGTATGTTCAGAGTGAATTCACGTTCCTGCGGCCGAGCGCCAGCTGGGGTTTGTCGGAGATCCTGCCGGTGCTCAATCAATCCCCAAATGGATATTCACTCAAACTCGCATCGGAATTCACCGTTGAGGACCTGAAATCGAACAACATCATCTACATCGGCTCATTCAAGAGTCTCTTCACCATGCAGAAGTTCCTTCACATCTTTAACATTGAGTATCATTTGTCGCCCAACGAGTTCCACATCAAGGGAGGACCGAATGATTCCGATAAAGTGTTCCGTCCGGGCGAGATGAAAGGCGGGAAATATGAAAAAGATTATGCCGTGCTGACAAAAGGTGTGGGGCCGAACAACAGCAACATCATGCTGATGCTCGGATTTGCCGATACTGGTGTGTTGGAGGCAGCGCGTGCATCGGTCGATAAATCGATGTTCACCAGGATTGAACAAAAACTCAGCAAAAAAAATACTTCCGATCCGCTCTATTTTACTCTCGTTGTCAAATCAGAAGGACTCAGTCAAGCGATCTTCAACGCTGATATCTCCCATTTTGAACAGAAGTCATTTAATTCAACAATGACCTCTTCATTCGATACAACAGATACTCGTTGAAAACGCCTGCGGTAATGAAAAATGCCCTCGAGATATCCTCAGCGGAAACCAGGAAATTTTGAAACAGCGGTTTCCACATAGATCATTGATTCTGAATATATATCTGAATGATCATTCCAGTTTTTTCGCTTCAAGATCGATCTTCCCATTGATGTCGAATGATACTATATCACTTTTGGAGAACGAGTGTCCCTGTATCGTGATATCACGGGAGAGCATCGCTTGTGCCAGCCGTCCGTTCTCATGGAACCATGCCATCCGCTGCGTGCCAAGAGGGATGACCTTAAATCCAAACCGAAAAATGTTCCCGCTTGATGTGCAGGGAATACCTTCGATGTCCTGATCATCGGCGAGCCAGACAGCTTTCAATTTCCCACTTGGATAAATACTGTTCCCTATGCCATCATCGCTGGCACCGATCCAAAAACCCTGCATGACCATATTCTTCGGAAGCCAAAAACTGATCTTTTGTCCCCATCGGTTGAAGAATACCCATGTCCCCCGGGGAAACGACTGACCGACGATCTTCGCCGAATCACCCAAGAGGCATTGCCCTAGTTCTCCGTTCAACCCTAAGAATACTTTTGAACCTTTCGGCAGCAGATAACCCTCGATGGAGAACGGTTTGGAGAGAATACATGAACTGATCTTTCCGTTATCGAAATACTCGACCTTTCCACCGCAAGGAAAACCTTGAACCAGTTGCTCCTTTTGAGCTTCCTGCTGAGAATAGGATGTGCAGAAATACCCGATGAGAAATAAGAACAATAATGCCAGCTGGGTTGAACGTGGATTCATAAAGTGCCTTGTGATGAATTTCATCGTTCTCTCTCCCCGTCATTGTTTTTGCAAGGTCAGATCGGACATCGGAAATATGGCAAACCCCGAACCGCAAAAGAGCGAACCGCGGGTGGCTTCGGTTCCGATTAGATTGAACGGGGCGCTGATCTCTTTCTCTATTATTGTATCGGCCGGAAATATTTTCCCGACGAGCTTTCCGGTGAACCGATAGTCGGTGGCAAGGTTCAACGTTCTTCCAAACCATCCTCTGTTCTGCTCCATGCTGCAGCGCTGCAGTACTGCAGCACCGACAGTGCCTGAAACAATTCCTTTCCCGTCGACAACGATCGATATGATGACAGTGTCACCGGGAAATGTATAGTTCCCGTGCTCATCTTCGAGCCGTACTTTCAGATACTGCTTTCCGCTCCACACCCCCATCAGTTCTTTGGGGACAGACCATTCATCGCACGATGAAAAAACAATGAGACACAACAGACTGCCGATGATCATCAAAATATTTCGAACCAAAGAATTCATACGTTATCACCTCCGGCGGGTATGAGTGAACGGGAACCGCGATAAAAACAATACGCAACGGAACCGAGCGGAAGACCTACGACCAGTGCCGTGATGACTTGATAAACATTGAATCCGGGTCGGGCAAAGAACATGATCGCCACCATAGCAACGACGGTCAGAGCTCCGAACGCAATCGCACTGATGAACGGTTTCTTCCTCCCCACTATTCCCAAGGCAAGGATGAGAATTGCAGGGACCGATTCCATCAACGCATTCAGCGAAAAACCATTCTCCGCAAAATAGAACATCATCATCAACAAGCCGACACCAAGAGTAATTCTCACTGCGGCCTCAAGATAATTTTTGATCATCATGATCCCCGAAAGCGCACGCGCCGCCAGTGCTACAATAAGCACCACATTGAAATCATCGGTAGGTTTCCCTTCCATTCTATTCTTAACGATAAAGATGATGACCGTAAGGATAACAACAGTGAGAGCGAGGTTCCCGGACCGATATTGAATGAGCATTTGGCGCTCATCCGCGTGTTGTACCGCAACACCGAGGGCGTATAACGTCGGCCGCAGCATGTAGGAGGCGACCATGATCAATAAAAATGAATCATTCTTCGTAATGGTAAACAGCGCGATGCTCAGCGCAAAGATCCCTGCCGCCCACCATGTTATGGAATCACGGTTAGTCATAGTCCTTTTCCTCCAGTTCGAATAATTGATCAACAGTCGTATTCAATGTCTTTGCAAGCAGCAGTGCGAGTTTCACCGAAGGACTGTAGTCACCGCTTTCTATGGCAATGATCGTCTGCCGGGAGACTTTGACACGCGTTGCCAGTTCCTGTTGGCTGAGCTCTCCGTTATTGAATCGATGTTTCCGTAGATTGGTCTTCATAATTCTTTCGCTTTGTTAACGTGACAAATGTATGATATTATTTACTATATGTCAAGCAGACTTTACAATTAGTTAACGATTATCAACATTTTTACAATAATTATCTTAATAAAAATACGAAACCGCCATTTGGATACGGAAATGACGGTTTCGAAAGACACAGCTATGAACTCTGATTCTATTTTAGTTACTGTTATGATTTCATTATTTGCCACCCATAGGTGTTGATCTTTTTACGGGATTGATTCCACGCAAATCTGCGGTGCTGTTGTTAATTAGATGCAACAATTAGAAGATGATCTTCGCCACTCGTTGAACGAACAATTCCGTATCGTACGGTTTTTGAAAATACCCTGCCGGCCGTTTACCGGTAAAGTAGGACATTGTCTCTTCTTCCGTATATCCTGAACAGAGCAGGACCTTCACCGAACTGTCGATCTTCATGAGTTCCTCAAAGACCTCTTTACCGTTCAACTTCGGCATGGAATAATCCAATACCACCATGGAGATGTGCTGATGCTGCTGCCGGAAGATCTCTATTCCATTCACCGGATCGGTGGAACTGATGACCGTAAAATCCGAAGCAGACAATGTATCTTCAAGTAATTCGATCACCGAGGGTTCATCATCGATCACCAGGATCGTTCTTCCCTGACCGTGGACCGGCGGCAATGTTCTCCGCACCGGGTCATCATTCGTCTTCGCCTGAACAGCTAACGGGAATACGATCTCAAACATTGTCCCTTTGCCGATGTCACTCGAGATGCGAAGTCCCCCGTGATGTCCTTTCTCGATCCCCAGCACGGCAGCCAGACCAAGTCCCCGTCCTGTGAATTTTGTACTGAAGAACGGATCGAAGATCTTCGAAAGTGTTTCCCGATCCATTCCGCATCCGGTATCGCTCACCTGCAGCAGCGCATATCGGCCGGCAGGGAGAGAGGCCGCCGTATATTTAGAATACTCATTCGTTTCATGATCGATCGTAATGATGTTCGTGAGTATCGAGATCACTCCCGGATTCGGGACCATCGCTTCGTTCCCATTCATGATCAGATTCATCAAAATCT
>CALROS020000063.1:0-7598 GCA_943369855.1 Chitinophaga pinensis
GATTTCACCAATTCAACGAATATCGGCAGACTGAATATGTGGTCCACGGGATTGAGAATGTGGGCGGACCGTCCGATCCTTGGATTCGGAGATATCGATCTCTACCACACGTATCTTACCTATAGAACACCGACCGGTGATGAGCCTGCGGGACATCTGCATAATATCTATGTGCATTTGCTTGTGACCATCGGTGCAGCAGGTCTTCTCGTCGTATTGACGATGTTTTCTGTGATCCTGAAGAATGAATATGATGTTGTCAAGCGGTTCTCTGCAGATCCGTTCATCAGAAATATTGCACTCGGGTCCATCGCTGTCTTCACCGGATTCATGGTGAACGGTATATTCGAATGGAATTTCGGCGACCATGAGATCATGGTCTTTGTCTGGTTCACGGTCGGTCTTTGTATCGCGGCACGAAATTCCGGGACGGCTGAGGCATGAAACTGAATTGTTCCGTTGTTGTCATCACAAAGAATGAAGCACACAATATCGATGCGTGTCTTTCGAGTGTTTCATTCTGTGATGATCTCATCGTTGTTGATGCAGAAAGCACCGATGCAACTGTGGAGTTAGCTAAGAAGCATACTTCCAAAGTGTTTGTCAGACGCTGGGAAGGGTTCTCTTCGGCAAAAAAGTTCGGCGTGCAGAATGCAAAACATCAATGGATCCTCTGGCTGGATGCGGATGAGCGGGTAATGCCGGAACTTGCCGAAGAAATGAAACGATTGCTTCCCGAAGAACCGAAAGACGCTGCATTCACTGTCGCGCGCAGGGCGTATTTTCTGGGACGATGGATCAAACATTCCGGATGGTATCCGGGAAGAGTGGCGCGGATGTTCCATAAAGAACGGGCGGAGTTCAATGATGCCGCGGTCCATGAGGGACTTCAAGTGAACGGGACGATCGGTGCATTGAAGAATGATCTGCTGCATTTCACGGATCCAAACATCTATCACTATTGGACAAAATTCAACCGTTATACGACGCTCGCTTCCGGTGAATTGAAACGAAAAGGAAGAATATTTTCGGTCTCAGATATTATTGTTCGTCCCTGGTGGCAGTTCATGAAGATGTATTTTTTCCGGCTGGGTTTTCTGGACGGGATTCAGGGGCTGCTGTTGGCACTTTTTTCTTCGGCATACGTCTTTACGAAATATGCCAAATTGTGGGAACAGACCAACGATATCAAGACAACGCAATGAATCTCCCGCAAAGTCGCAAAAGCGCAAAGAATATTGTCGATGAGAAACTGAGAATCAGTGAATAGTAAGGTCATAGAAAATTTTGAGTGGTTTTTTTCGAAAAATAAACGTGTAATCCTATGAATCCGAATGAGAAGCAACAACGATTATTCGTACAACTGATCTCGTCACTGCATGGCGCAGCATTGATGCAGATGGGGAAGATCAAGAATCCGCAAACCGGCACTACGGAACGGAATATTGAGCAGGCGGAACTGACGATCGAAATGCTCGATATGCTGAAAGAGCGGACGAAGAACAATCTTACATCCGATGAGGAGAAATTCTTCTCTACGGTCATCAGCGAAGTGAAACTGAATTTCGTGGACGAAAAAGCGAAAGAAGGCAAATGAGGATCGGTGTCTTCGGCAACAGTTCAAAGGATTCCGTTGCACAGGCGGTGAACACGCTCCTGTCCATCGGAAAGAACTATCCTCTGCACTTCTTCCTGCATGATGATCTGAAAGAGAGCCTTGCAGTCCATTATCCTGAGACATCCGCACAACAGCAATATTGTTCATCGGATGCTCTGGTGGAAACGAGTGATATCATCATCACATTCGGCGGGGACGGGACGATCCTTTCTGCAGCACGGCTGGTCGGCCGTTCGCAAGTGCCGATCCTCGGCGTGAATCTCGGCAAACTTGGATTCATGGCGGAAGTGTCTCTGGATGAACTGGAGCTGTTCGTCAGCGATATCGTCCAGGGAAAATTCGTCACCGAAGAACGGATGCTGCTGAAGACGACGGTAGAAATGAACGAAACGGAGTTCTACGCGTTGAACGACATTGTGATCGACAACGGAAGTTCATCGCGTCTGATCAACGTTTCCGTGTATGTGGACAATGATTATCTTGTCAGTTTCTCCGGTGACGGCATCATCCTCGCTACGCCGACCGGTTCCACGGCATACTCACTTGCGGCAGGCGGACCGATCGTCGGTCCGGCGACGGGTGTGATCGTGATCCAGCCGATCTCTCCGCACTCGCTTTCGGCACGGACGGTGATCGTTCCCGACTCAAGCAATATCAGGATCGTGGTGGAACACCACTCTAACGAAGCTCGTGTGACAGCGGATGGACAATTAGTGAAGACCTTTGCACCTCCGATGAACATCAATATCAGCAAGGCGGACCATACCATCCGTCTGATCAAACGAAAGGACCGAAGTTATTACGATGTACTCAGAGCAAAACTGTTCTGGGGAAGTGATATCCGATCGGTGAAAGGGAAATAGTATGAAGATCAGTTCCATTGTCATTCTTTTGTCAGTTCTGCTGTTCGCAGGATGTGCTGCGCCGACATACACCGTGGAAATGGACCCGTCCGGAACGAAGATCCTGAAGGGATATTTTCACCGTTCCGATGTTGAACATGATACGCTGTTCACATGGTTCAAATCAAATTATGACGGCTATACGGTCGATTCCGCTTCCATTGAGGAACTGAAACCGCTGATGACCGATGTGCATTTTATCGTCGTGCTCGGAACCTGGTGCGGCGACTCAAAACGGGAATTCCCGCATACAGCCAAGATCATGGATGCCGCCGGTATCTCGAAGAATGATATCCGCTATTTTGGCGTTGATCACTCAAAGAAAAGCACCGACGGAACAACGGAGAAATACAATATCATGCGGGTGCCGACGCTGATCGTATTCCGAGGTGAGGAAGAGGTTGGAAGGATCGTCGAACATCCGAGAGAGACGCAGGAGAAGGATCTGTTGAGGATACTGCGAAAGTAATAATAACAGCAACAGTTCCAACGTATAGCCGCAACGACACTAAAACACAAAATCCCACAAAAGAGAAGTGAATTTCTTTTGTGGGATTTTCTTTGCCAATAAAAACACGTTCAAATAACTTACCGGATCGTATCCGTGGCGCCTTCCATGATCCACGTTTTGAATCCTTTCACCTGATTGCTGTTGAGCGGCCGGTGCCATTGTGATGAGATGAGCCGACCGTCAACATACCAGATCAGTCTGCTCTTCACCGTATCTCTGACCAGAACAACATCAAAGAACCGCTGCTTCAGTCCGATATAATCGGACAGATCGAGATTGCTCGCCTTTGCCTTTACATCATGACAATCACTGACGGCACAGCCGATATTGAAGAGCGGCTGGATCGTCCTGTTATAGCTGACCTTGGATGCAGGGAAGACGATATCGTCGATCTTAGTGACGGACTGCGTCGATGTATCTTTGCAATTCGACAGCAGGGCGATGGATCCGAGGATCAATATGAGCAGAGGATTCTTCATGGTGAATTATTCTTCCGCTTCTTTCAACCGGCCTTCAAGCTGTGAATTGATCACTTTCTGTTTGCGGACGGCATCGATCAGTACTTCCCGGTCCGTGACCGGTGTCTGTTTGATATCGGCGGGAGGTATCGTAACGCCGAAATACTTCAATGTCTGTGCCACAACAAAATTATTGGTGACAATGGAATACTTCTTCGTATCGACGACGAGCGCATTGTTCACTTTCAGATTGTGCAGGATCCGTTCGCCGTTCACCGTACGGTAGACCGCTTTGATACCGGAGAACTGCATCGATTCCTCTTTCATGGAGAGCTGGAACTGGATCATGCTGCGGAGCGTTGCTCCGTCCACGCTGAAGGTGGCGAGTGTGTTGCCGAACGGACTGATCTCCCAGAGGTCGCGGACCATGATGTTCCCTGCGAGCATTTCTTTTCTGATGCCGCCGCTGTTCTGGAACGCGATATCGGTCTTGGCATATTCACGCAGTGCATCGGTGATCCAGTTTCCCATATTGCTTTCGCCGCGTCCTTCTTTCTTCCAATCCGTTTTCAGAACACCGATCACTTCGTTCATTTCCTTCGCAGCGAGACTTTCGAATTCATTCACTTTCGCTTCCACTACCGGATCCGGGGTAACATCAGCCGTACGGCATTCGATCAGATCGGAATACGATTTGAGGACCGTATCCTTCTGTGTATCGACCGTGATGTCGATCTTTCCTAACCAGCGTCCTCGCGAACCCGCCTGTGTGATCAGGATCCCGTTCACCCGTTTCGGTTTGAACAGGGGAGTGTGACTGTGTCCGCCGACGATGATGTCCAGATCGGGAGCGGCAAGCGCAAGGAGACTGTCTCCCTGAACACCAACGTGCGTGACGGCGATGATCAGATTCACTTTTTGTTTCTTCAGTTCAGGAATGAGACCGTTCACAGTCTCTGCCAGTTCCTTCACTTCGATATCCTTGATATTGTCGGGCAGACATAATTGATGGAGTTCAGTCGACATGAGTCCGATAACGCCGATCTTCACATTGTTCACGGTGATGATGGTGTATGGTTTTGCGAACGGTTTGCCGGTCCGTTTATCGAGCATGTTCCCGCCGAGGACCGGGAATTTCAATTCCTTAAGATATCCGCTGAGAATGTCGCGGCCGTAATCAAAATCATGATTTCCCAATTCCATCGCATCGGGATTCATCAATTTCATCAATTCGATCTGCGAGCGGCCTTTTGTGATGGCGGAGATCGGTGTCCCCTGGAAATCGTCACCGGCATTCAGCAGCAATACATTTTTGGATGAATCCTTTTCCAGTTTGATATAGGAAGCGAGTGTAGCACTTCCGCCGACCAAGAAGGTCGTATCGGTATTGGTAACGCGGTTCTTCGATTTTACCTGGAAGGGGATATTCTGCGAGTGAAAATCATTCCAGTGGAGGATCGTCAATTGTGTCTGCTGAGCGGCAGCAAACGAGAAGATGAATAACAGCAGTGATAGTTTTTTCATAGGTCCCTTTGTGAAGATTTCTCAAATATAATGAATGTTATTTGAAAATATGGTATAATCCAGTATGAAAAGATTAATTTCCTTTATGGCGGTCCTGGTCACATTCACTGCGGCGCAGGACTTTGGATATGAAACGACCGTTCTGTCAGAATTCCGTTCATTCGGATTCGGCTACTATGGACAGAGTTTCCGAGCATCATCGAGCAACACGCTTCACGATTCGGACAGGATCGCGTTCACATCGAATATGCCGATGATCGAACTGCGACAGGACAACGGCAGGCTGGCGGTCGGATATCAATCCTATTCTGACCGAATGGGGAAGACGAAGAAGGCATACAGTGTGTTCGTTGAGACCTATAATGACATTCCTCTCACCGGATCGAAAGGGTCAAAGTCAAAATTCTCTCTTCCGATCGGTGTCGCGGCGAATTATCTGAAAGCCGATGCACAGAATAGGACCCTCTCCAATTTCGATATCGGAAGTCTTGGCATCGGTACGGGATTGAAATACGGATATTTCGACCGGTCATTCGGAGTTCAGGCATTCGTTGTCGGTTCTCTTTATTATGCTTCGGAGGGATTCAGCACCAATTACGGTTCGCAGACATCACTCGCCGGTGAAGTGCAGGTGATCTTCGGTGATATTCTGTTCGAGGGGATCGTTGCAGGATACCGATATGAATTTCAGAAATGGAATATGAGCAATAGCGGGATGGATTATCAGCGGCAGCATCAGGGAGCATTCATCGGTCTCCTCTTTTAGCAAAATCTCACACAAAGACACAAGGCGGTATACTCAATATCAAAGCGAATTCACCATCGCGATGTATCCCGCCACATCGAATTTACTCTTGCAGCCGTTGTAATTCATGTAACGGATCTTCCCGAAGACAGGACGATCGAACCACGCTCGATCTTGTACTCCACCGATACTCCACGCTATCCCCGCATACCCGTTCGGATCACGTCCGTCCAGCTCGTAACGGTCGTTCAGATAAATAGCGATCATCATCGCATCCTCCACTGATGCGGTCCATTCGAGGATCTTCTTCGCCCAATACATTCTCATATATCCGTGCATTTTTCCCGTTCTGACCATCTGTAATTGTGCAGCATTCCACAATTCATCATGTGTTCTGCTCTGTTCGAATTGAGCGAGTGTGTAGATCTTTTCGCGCGGATCATCGCGGTGTTCATTAATGGAGAGTTTCGCCCAATTCGGAAATCCGTCCGGAGATTGATAGTCTTTATTATAGAATGTGAAATTATCCGACAGCTCCCGCCGTACGATAAGTTCTTCAAGCAGCGCAGCGTCATTTCCCTGATGGTCGGCCGAACCATTCTTATCCTTCTGAACGATCTTCTGAATATCTTTCCCGGAGCGTTTCACCACTTCAAGTGCGACACGCTGCGGGGAAAGATGACCGAAATGGAAGTAGGGGGAGAGTCCTGATTGACCGTTCAATGTCGGATCATTCCGGTCCGAATCGTATCGATCGAAGCGGTCGTGAAGGAAACTCTTCATAACTTTCATCGCAGCAGCAGGTCCGGGAGTGATCCAATCAACTTCTTTGACTGTGCGGTCGATCCTTAAACTCTTCTCCGCTTTTTCCCAATTGATCTTCGGAACCGTCGACGGCCATTGATGGGGATGTTTCCGTACGGCGGGAAATTCTTCAAGGAACGTCGGCAGTAACCGATGGATCTTCGGGCGGATAGTGTAAGCGCCGAATTCCTGTTTGTTCGATGCTATCCGTGCCGGCACGATGTTATGCGCATCCACTTCATAGAACGAAGCATCGATCTGTTCCGTTATAGATGATTTGTATGACTCAACAAAATTCAGCGGATTGAAATCGGTGACGACTTTTGTAACGGCATGTGATTTGACGAATTTCGGAATCTCTTTTTCCGGTGACCCGAGAAGAAGAATGAACGGGATACTCTTTTCATCCAGATATTCTTCGATCTCCCGCAATCCTTTCAGCAGAAATCCATACGCCCGCTCGGTTGCTTCAAGAAAGTTCGGCTGAAGAACGAACACAACGGCCATCGGCATCTTGTATTTCATGCCGAGGGATTGTGCGAACAGCAGAGCCCAATTATCATCAACACGCATATCACGACCCATCCAATAGATAACGGTTCCGTCCAGATGCGGGAGTTCTTTTCTGATATGGATCCGTTGAGGATTTATGGGTGAGGCCATGACATTGGTGATTATTTAAGCGTGCGGAGCTGATTACGAAACACCATCCAAAGGAAATTGGTTCACAAACGGAATTCTTTATTTCAGGTAGACCATGGAACGGGTCACGGTTCCGAGATCAGTCCTCACCTGATAAAAATAGACGCCGCTTGTCATCTGTGCCGAGGGATGCCACTGCAGTTTATACGTTCCAGCAGGTTTCGGGTTATCCATGATCCCTTCAACCAGTTGTCCCACTGAGTTATAAATGAAGATCCGTACCGTGCTGAACTGAGGTAGTGTGAATTCGATCGTTGTATTAGGATTGAACGGATTAGGATAATTTTGTGAAACGGAGAACACAGAGGGTAGAGCCGTATTGTCTGTATGAACC
>CALROS020000064.1:0-7574 GCA_943369855.1 Chitinophaga pinensis
TGACCTACAGAAATGAAGGATATCCGTATTCAATAGACCCGTCGACGAAGAAGATCCAGTTCATGAATGCAATGGACGAAGGGAACACATCATCGTACGCTCTTCCGCGGCGTGAGCTTTTCATCGCCGTTCCCTACAATAGACACCCCCAGTTCACGTTCACCAAACTTTCGGTGCAACAGATCGCCAATGTCATTCCACAGCGTCAGAAGATCGCCAGAAAGGCAAATGACTCTCTGGTTGTCTATGAAGATGCGCCGGAACAGCAGCTTCCCGCACAGATCAAAGAGATCCCGTATCGATTCAACGGATTCATCAATACCGGCACAGCCTATTGCATGCATTTCACTCTGTTCCCGTATCAGGTAAATGCACAGGGGAACGGTATCGAAGAACTCCGGGAGTTCACGATCGAGCTTCCATTGCGGCAGGAAGACAAAGGTTTAGCAGGGACATCGAAGACATCCGATGCGCTCATTGATAATCCGAAATTCGGAAGAACGTGGGCCTTTGACAGGACTCTCTTTCCGACGGGATCCAAGGATTCGTGGATCGATTATTCGGCCGAGTATGTAAAACTGGGAGTGATCCGTGACGCAGTGTATCGTTTGACCTATGCAGACCTGCAATCGTACGGAGTTCCCGTTGCCTCCATTGATCCTCGGATGCTGAAAATGTATATGGCAGGGAGGGAACAACCCATCTATATCTTCGGACAGGAAGACGGCAAATTCGATCAGAATGACTTCATAGAATTTCTTGGCAGAAGGAATTACGGGGATACACGATATCGGCAGGTGCCGCCGTTCGGCCAGCCGTATTATGAATATCTCAATCGGTATTCCGATACGACGATCTACTGGCTGAATTGGAACGCAGGAACGGGGAAGAGGATCGATTCACTCCTGACTGTGACTGCTGCGCCGTCCGATACTCTCAATTATTTTGATGAACTTCTTCGGAGAGAGAATAATAACTATTATGATTTCTCATTGAATCCCAATCCGGGAGGTGCCGTTCGGCGAGAGGAACCGGATATCTATGAGAATGAGACCTGGAACGAAGGGAACATCAATGTCGGAAAGACCGCCATCGGTTTCACCGTCTCCAAACTGAAGACGAACAAGCCCGCGCGGGCATTCGTGAAACTTCAGGATTATTCCTCCTCAATCGACGCTCAAGCCCATCTGGCTGCACTGAAGATCAATTCGTCGGCGACGCCGTACGATTCGGCATATCTGAATAAGTATGAACAGAAGACCCTGACGGCGTCATTCAATTCCAGCCTGCTGATCAACGGAGCGAATACCGTCAACATTCAGTCGTATACCACGGCGAATACCATCAATGTGATGATCGGAGACTGGTATGAACTGGAATATCCCCGTCTGCTGAATACCTCCGTTGATTCGCTTGTCTTCGCATACCGTTCACCGTTGCCATCATCGGTCTCACGGATCATCATTACCGGCGTCGTCGCGCCGCTGCCGGTGCTCTACCGATTCAATGAAGCGGATAGCTCGTGTATAAAGATCACGAATTACGTCCGAAAAAGTGATTCACTCATGATCGTTGATTCCGTTAAAGCCGGCACCACATACTTTATGGTCTCGGAATCGCGCACATCCAAACCGATATTCTTCTCCAAGAAGAGATTCGTGAATCTCCGTTCCGCGGAGAGGCAGGCGGAGTATATCGCGATCACGCATCCGTATTTCCAGCAGTCGACCGCGAACTATCTCACATTCATACAGCAGACCTACGGTGTTACGACCGCGAGCGTGAACATCAATGATATCTATGACGAATTCAATTACGGATTCTTCGCGCCGGAACCGATCAAAGAATTCCTGAAATCGGCATATTCGAACTGGAAGTCGCCCAAACCGGCACATGTGCTGCTGACCGGGAAAGCGACTTATGATTTCTATGGTAATAAGACGAAGAATTTCGGTGTGCCGAGGATCGATAATTTTGTCCCGTCGTACGGGAATCCCGTCAGCGATTATTGGTTCACCATTTGGGATACGACCGGAGCGGTCCTTCCGATGATGAGTATCGGCAGGATACCCGCAAAGAATATCGATGAATTCAATGCGTATTTTTTGAAGCATCAGAACTATGTGGCGAAAGGGTATGATGATTGGAATAAACAGTATATCTTCTTCTCGGGCGGTTCAACAGGAAACAGCTCCGAAATTACTCAAGCGAAGAATGTCAATGAATCGGTGATGAGCACGTACGTCAATCCGAGACCGATCGGCGGTAACTCTATCAGTTTCTACAAGACCATTAGTCCCACGACAAATTTCGGTCCGTACTCGAACAGTTTCATTACGAACACCATCAGCCTCGGCTCCGTCTTCATCTCCTATATCGGCCACAGCGGAACTCAAACGTGGGATAACAGCATTGCGGATGTGACGCAGTTGTATAACACTCGGGACCGAAATCCGCTGATCACCGATTTCGGATGTTCCACGGCAAAACATGCCGAGCCGAACGTCTTCTCATTCTCCGAACTGTTCGTTGTCGACGCCAAAGGACAGGCGATCGATTATATCGTCAACGCTTCGCTTGGGTTCACTTCGACGGCATATTCCTTCCCGACCATATTCTATAAAAAGCTGTTGAGTGATTCTGCGGTGTCGATCGGTGAATCGCACCGATTGTCAAAGATCGAGTTGATGAAGACCTATGGAGCAACGGGTTCCTACCGGCTTTTCACTTTGACCAATTCCATCATCGGTGATCCGATCGTCAAACTGCCCATCCCGAAGAAGCCTAATTTTTCTCTTTTGAAATCGGTCGTGACGGCCGTTCCGGAGCGGATTACGGAATCCGATGACAGTGTGAATATCACGATTCCGTATTTCAATCTTGGCAGGGCTCCGCTTGATTCGGTTTCGATCATGATCCGACATGACTACCATGGTGCACCGGTCTCGCAGACCGTCCTGCGTCGTGTGATCCCGTTGTATTCCGACACCCTCAGTTTCGCCATCCCGGTGAAGCAGCGTCCTGGTGAACATACCGTTACGGTCACGCTCGACAATGGGAATCAGTTCGACGAGCTGTATGAGAACGACAATGTTCTTTCGTATTCTTGCATCGTCGCCAGCAGTTCCATTCGTCCCGTCAGGATCAGTACAACGTCGAATCAGACGAATGGTTCGGTGATGTTCCTGAATCCTGTCGCTTCGCCGGGGAAGGATCATTTTACGGTCTCACTGAGTCTGTCGGAGGATCTTTCTGCTCCGACCGACGTGGTCGTGCCGCTGGATACTTTTCTGACGACATATTCGCTGCCGCAAATATATTCGGGGAAGAGGGTTTGGATGCGGTCCAAATTCGAGTCGTCCACTGTTGAAGGTTTACGGTATTCATACTTTGTGGGAGCCAAACAGAATTATCTCATGAATGATGAATCGACCTTTAAGCGGAATCTGTTCACTTCCCTGAAGACCTCGTCGGGTTCGGTCGTCCTCGATACTACCGTGGTCTCATTCTCGGCGATCTCCGCCGGTGCGAATGCGGGAGCAACGGCTGTGGTCTCACGGGACGGACAGAACCTTACTCCGTCCAGTAATCTTACCGGTCATCATGTAGGCGTTTTTGATACCACAACATATTCCTTAGTGTATTTCAATCGGTTCAATGTCGTCGCAGGCGGTTCCGCCATTACAGCGTATGAGAATCTTTTGGACACGCTTTCGGCAAAATATATTATTGTCATCGCGGTCTGCAATGACGGCTATTCGAATCTGACGACAAAATTACGGAACAATCTGAAATTATTCGGCAGTGTGTATATCGACAGTATGACCGCACCGTACTCATGGGCATTCATCGGCAGAAGGGGAGCGTTCGGTTCATCCGTAAAAGAGAAATTCAGCAGGGCGAACGGGAATATCGGACGGGTGCAGGTTGATACGTCATTCAGGCTTTCCAATAAATCAGGGACGATGCAGTCCGAATCCATCGGACCGGTGGCTGCCTGGGAAAATATTGAGACACAATATCAGCTTCCACCGAACGGAGCGATGTCATTTACCGTTCTCGGAATTCAGAACAATCAAGCCGTTGACACCGTTCTCAGGAACATCCCCGCAGATACGTCGATCGATGTTTCATCCATCAATGCGGACACATATCCATGGCTGAAATTGATCGGCAAGTTCACTGCCGGTACAAATGGGCTCTCGCCGGTCCTGCAATCCGTGGCACTGAACTACAGAATGCTCCCGGAGTTGGGAACGAACTATCAGGTGTTCAAAGCATTTCACGTTACGAACAATTCCCCCGGGACGGAGATCACTTCTGCCGATACCATCGTGCAAGGCGAGACGATCCTTTTCAAATACCGTATCTATAACGCAGGAGGGTCGACAGCAAGAAAAATCCCTGTGAAGATATCCTCGATTTGGGATAACAATTATGTCGAACAGATCCAGGCGATCACGATCGACTCGATCACGGCGGGGAGTTATAAGGAATTCACGCCGCAGTATTCCACATCGCTTGGGAGCGGTAAGCGGACCATCCAGCTCAGTATCGATCCCGATACGACCATCCGTGAGACGTTTAAGGATAATAATTTCTTTTCATTGCCGATCATCATCAAGAAGAGTGCGGGAAATCCCATCCTGCCGAACCTGTTCATCAGCCAGAATGCTGTCTCATCGGTCCCGGCTGATATAACAGATGAAACGGATACGGCGAAATTCACCATCATCTATTCCAATACCGGGTCGTTGGTGAATGACAGTATCTCCATTCAGATAAAGCATTATTTCCAAAGCGGTCTGCTCTCCACATCCGTGATCCGAAGGAAATATCCCGTAGCATACGACACACTGACAGTGAAGATCCCAATCCTGAAGAATGCCGGACAGCACCAGCTGACGGTCGATCTCGATTATACGGGATTGATCGTGGAATCATCCGAATCGGATAACTCCTCAAGTTATTTCTTTACGGTCGCAACGACGGATTTCAAAGTGCTGTTCCCGACACAGAACAGCATCACGTCGGTCGGTCAGATCATCTTCCTCAATCCGACGACTGCCGCAGCGTCATCAACCATCGCGATGGATATCGATTCACTTTCAGCGTTCTCCAATCCGCAGTCATTCTCGAAACAGATACAGCAGTTTGCGACGACGTTCAGTCTTCCCGGACTGAAGAAGAAACAGCGGTACTTCTGGAGAGTGAAAGTGGTCGGAAGTGCTCACGACTGGACCACCGGCTCGTTCTATTCCGGCGATACATCGGCATCATCGCTCGGTCAGATCGATTCCGTTGCATGGAAACAGAATATCTTTGTGCGAACGGCATTCAGTGCTGACAGCGGTGTCCGGATCGTCGACACCAGATCGGTGATCAAAGCGCTCTCTGCAGGATTCAGCGACGGGAATAACGGTTCCATTACTGTTAACGGTATCAATGTTGTTACGCCGATCCTCGGCAGTGGACATAATATCGTGGTAATGGACTCAACGTCATTCGGCGTTACATCACTTCGCCGCTTCAATATCACTGCCGATCCGAATGAAGCGGACTCACTCATTCAATATATCAATGCCGTTCCAACAGGAGCATATGTTGTTGATGTTGTTGTGGACGAAGGATCGAACAACCTGACCACGGCGGCTCGAAATGCATTAAAATCCATCGGCAGTAATTCTATCGATCTTGTTTCGTTCAGGGACTCCTGGTCCATCATCGGCAGGAAAGGTGCTTCACCCGGAACCGTCCCGGAAACATATCGTGCGCAGAACTCCGGCTCGGCCCAATCTGAGACGACGGTCGTACGGGTGGAACGGAACGGAAGTGTTGAAACACCGCTGATCGGTCCGTTCACAACGCTTTCCTCATTGAAACTCGATCAGATCATCCCTTCGGGAGCGCAGGTCAAAGTTCAACTTCTGGGACTGAATTCGTCAAAGACATTCGACACATTAGTGACGGCTGTGAATCAAAGCACCATTTCACTTTCTTCCGTCAATACCAAGACCTACCGTAACGGAAAACTTCTGTTCACGTTCAGCATACCATCAGCGCTGAAGAACCGAAGGAGTATATTCTCGGTAAGTTCACCGTCCGTTAAGAGCTGGGTCATGTCCGCAAATCCTTCCACAGAACTTGCCGTCTCATCACGATCGTCTGTGATCAGCAGGAATCAAGTGATGGAAGGGGAACAGATCCTGTTCACCGGCACCGTCTACAATGTCAGCAATGTCGCGGCGGAGAGTGTATTGGTGCAGCTGAAAACGAATGCATCCGGAATCGATAACATCCTGAAGCAGCAGCGGTTCGCACAGATCCTTCCCAATGATTCCGTGACGTTCAGTTATTCATATGATACCCGCGGCAGAAGAGGGAATCATTCCTTCACTTTCGAGATCGATCCGAAGGACAGTCTCTCCGAACAGAGCAAGGGAAACAACTCGGTTTCCCTGCCGTACATCGTTCAGGCGGATACGCTGCGGCCAACACTGCAGATCACTTTCGACGGAGCGCAGATCCTCAACGGAGATTACGTCAGTCAGCATCCCGAGATCAGGATCAGATTCACGGATAACAATCCGATCGGACTGCTTGCATCCGATACTTCGAATTTCAAGATCAGATTGAACAATCTTCCCGTCCATTTCGTCGCGGGAACCGCGGAATTGTCCGGTTCATCGACCCCCGGCCGCGCTGATGTCCGCTGGACACCGGCACTCGTCAGCGGTGAGAATATCATCCAGATCTTTGCGAAGGATGTCTCGGAGAATTATTCCGATACGATCCTGCTGTATGTGAATGTCGCATCGGATTTCATGATCATGGACCTCTTCAATCTTCCGAATCCGTTCAACAATCAGACCGCATTCACGTTCAGTCTGGCAGGTCCGAGGAATCCTGATGAGGTCATCATCAAGATCTATACGGTTGCCGGACGACTGATCCAGGAATTGAACACGAACGGCATCATCGGATTCAACAAGATCCCGTGGGACGGCAGGGACAAGGACGGCGATCAGATCGGTAACGGTGTGTATCTGTACAAGGTGATCGTGAAACAAGGGGACAAACAGATCGAAGCACTTTCCAAACTCGTGAAGATGCGCTGATCAGAGCAGGACAGAGAACAATGAATTATTTTTTGATCAAGACCGAACCGGGAACATATTCTTACAGCGATCTCGTAAAAGAAAAGCAGACCGTATGGAGCGGTGTCGCTGCTGCTCCGGCTCTTATCCATATGCGGAATATGCGGAAAGGGGACCTTGCGCTGTTCTATCACACCGGAAGTGAAAAGCAGATCGTCGGAATTGCAAAGATCGTATCTGATCCGTATCCCGATCCGTCAGCAAATGATCCGCGTTTAGTTGTCGTCGAAATCCAGCCATATGAAATATTGAAGAACCCTGTTACCTTATCCGTCGTCAAAAGCACAAAGGAACTTGCGGCAATGCCTCTGGTGAGGATCGGCCGTCTTTCCGTGCAGCCGGTGACGGAAAAAGAATGGAAGACCATCATCTCACTCAGCAAGAAACCGTAGTCCTATGAAATATCTCCTGATCGTC
>CALROS020000065.1:0-7540 GCA_943369855.1 Chitinophaga pinensis
AACAGATCGGCACGCGCCTGCTGGATCTCCTCATCATCCGTTGCGGCAAGTTCATTCAGCTGCGGCATGATGTAGTCGATCGCCGTCTTCTTCTGATCGCGCTGGAACGAAGGATATTTCTTCGCCAGTGCCACAAAGGAGCGTCCGCCCCCCTGAAGATTGTTGAGGATCAGCTGGTCGAGCTGATCGTTCCGGCCGATCAGATTCAGCACATGCGTTTCCACATCGGCATCCATCATGCTGAGCAGTGCTTTCGTCGCCGCGATCACCACACGGGTATCGTCATCCTGCAGCGCCGTTTTGAAATGTTCCACCAATGAAGCAAATTCCGAAAGGACGATCTCATACCGTTCCGCGATGCAGACGAGCGCGAACAGATAGATGTTGCGCATCTTTCCGGTGCTGTTATTGCAGTGATCGACGATCGCCTTCAGCACATTCGGATTCCCGGTGGAGGCGAGCGCTTCAACAATGGCGAAATTCACCAGCAGTTCATCCCCTTCGGGAGCGGTCATATCGTTCAGCTGCGAAAGGAGGAACGGTGCAGCGGATTCATGTCCGATCTTGCCCATAGCTTCCACCACGACAACACGGGAGTATTCGTAGGTCGAGAAGATCATCGCGAGGATCGGTACGACGGACGGGTCCTTGATGTTCCCGAACGCTTCGACAACGGCAAGGATCACATTGTCATCCAGATCGTTCGCCAGTGTGGACAATGTCGGGATCGCTTTCGGATCGCCGATGAGTCCGAGGGTATCGATAGCGAGCTTCCGCACATCGTGATTCGGGTGGACCGAATAATACAGCAGCGGTTCAACGGAGAATTCACCGAACTGCAGGAGCAGATTCGATGCAAGATTGCGTGTGACGAAACTGCTGTCCACAAGGTATTCCGCAACGGCGAATGCCGCGCTTTTGCTCTTCATATCCAGCAGCGCGCGCGCCGCAGAATCGCGGACTCCTTTATCCTTATCCTGCAGTGCAAGAGCGAGCGCCGATGAGACGATCACGCTCTGTGCGGAGGAGAGATTCTCGGCTGCCTGTCTTCGAATGTCCGCATCCGGACTGGAAAAGAGTTCGACTATTTGCTGTTTGATCTCGTCATGGATCATAAAGGTTCCAATATTGATTTTATTGTGGAACGACCGCTTCTGCCGTTATTGTTGCTATGCGGTCGGTCAGTTGTTCGACCGTGATAGGTTTGACCAGATAATCGCTGATCTTCAGTGTAACCAGTTTTTGCAGCAGCTCTTTATCCCGCAGCGCCGACATGATGATCACCGGAATTTCGCTCCACCGCTCCTCCGCCCTCACCTTCGCCAGAAAATCCTGTCCGTTCATCACCGGCATCCACAGATCGAGAATGATAACATCGGGTGTCAGTTTCTCGAGCACACGCAGCCCCTCAATTCCGTTCTTTGCTTCAATCACGGCAGCGTTCAACCGTTTGATGCAGGCCTGGCGGATGAATACCCGGTGGATATCATCGTCATCGATCAGCAGAACATTCATGAGCGCACTCAATGGTGTTTGTGCAGATTATGGTACGACACATGGAACGAGCAGGATTTGAAATGCATCTCCCCTTTTTCCGTCCATTGATGACCGCACTCAATGCACCGCTCACCGCGGTAGGCGAACGCATGGAAAAAATCGATCATATGCTGTGTCGTTACCGGAACTTTTTTTGTTAACTGCGGATGTTCTTGGCTTGAAGTTCTCATCGTATCCCCCTTGGTTAGTACCACACTCGCTGTTTCGCAACTCTAATTCAGATAGTGTGCCAACATTTTTTTGAGTGGAAATTCCTTATTTCGATGAGATTTGGACGTTTTCGGAAGAAATATTCTTTTTTCACATTCTGTATTGGTGAATATTAACCAGATGAATACTATTCAAAAACGCTGATTTTACAGGGATATTTCGATGCGAAGACCGTGCACGATCACATCATTCACTTCCATTGAGGCAGAAGGATTGACGATATACTGCACGTTATACTGTACGGCAAGCCACGGCGTGATTGTTCCACGATAGGTCACTTCATGTGCAGCTTCGAAAGCCGCCGTTGACTCTCCGTAAAATTTGGTCAATCTCCGGAAGTCCGATCCGAACGCCGCATATGCAAAAGCGTATCCGAACTCGTCGTCATCCCTTCCGTTGAAGAGTCCTTTATAGGTGAGTCCTGCTCCGACATGCGAGCGGATAAGATTCACATGATCGTTCGTGATACCGAATCGTGTGAAGATGTTCAGACCGCCGCTACGGCCTTCCGGTTCAGTATAGAGAGCGTGATCGAACAGAAGATAAGCGCCGATATTATCTCTCCGTTCAAAATAATTCTCAAGTCCGTCCACAGCACAGACATCCGCGAATGATCCTGTATAGTACCATGCACCGGCAGCACACTTCAGGGAACCGCTCTGTTCGAACGCGGCTTCGCCGATAAGGAAATATCCGTCCCGTCCGTTCAGAGAAAGATCGAAACTGTTGCCGTTGTCCGATGATCCCGGACGTCCGTCGAAGGCAGCGACGGAATACGATATCGCACCCTCGGGCGCATACCGCAATCTCATAGCGAGCGATGTATTCGGGAAAACGGATGGACCGTTCAATCCGGTCTGTCCGAGATCGATACCGACACCGTGGGAGCCGTTCAGAAAGAGTGCTGATGTGGGTGTAACGTAGAATTCTGCGTTCAGGTCGAAGATGCCGATTAGGAACGAGAGATCGGCAGAGGGGAATGACTGTTCGAACCAGCATTGGTACAGTTTGAAGGTCCTGTACCCTTCGATATTGCTCACCTTCTGGATGTCTCCGACATCATTGCTGATACTTTCACCGTTATTTCCGAGGAAGTGGACGAAGAATGAAGCGTCGGATAGTCCGGCAAGTTTGGAGAGATCCGCTGACGCAGTCAGGTCGGCATTCAGGAGATGTTCCGTCCCTTTCCGCAGACCTCCGTTCACGACATTCCAATATTCGTTCTTGATGACTGCAGAGAAGGTGAGACCGTATTGCTGCGGGAACGACATGGGTGTTGTTGTGCGGGGAATATCCGAAGAGGAGGATGCGTCTTCGTGTTTCACTTCTTCAGCTGCCGGCTCCGACGGAGGCGGGTCAAGGTATGCCTGCTGCTGTGCGGACGCGGTGAGTCCGCACAGGATGGAGAATGCAATAACAATTCGGCGGATCATGATTCAAGTCTCCTGTTTGATGCATCAATTTCCCGACGCTATTAATCGAAGTTTCGGTTTACACGAAAGATCGGTCACAACATTTGCCAGCGCCTTCCCGAGCCGTTCTATGGGATGCACTTCCGTTGCGATCCTGAGATCGACAACGCTCTTCGGCATGGATGGGAGAATGGCCGTTGAAGGATCCTGCGCGAGTACTGTTCCGCCGGAAGCGGCGATGTAGCCCGAACCGATGGTCCCGTCCTTTCCCATACCGCTGAGCACGACGGAGACCGCGGATGTTCCAAATGCCGCACCGATGCTGCGGAAGAGCGGATCCGCAGCGGGCTTACAGTAATTTTCCGGCGGATCATCAATGAGCCGCAGCACATCGCTGTTCGGATCGATGATCATATGGATATCACCCGGCGCGATGTAGATATTCCCCGGATGGAACCGCATCCCGTCCTCACCGATGAAGACTCCCATCGGCGTGATCTCTTTCAGCCGAAGTGCGAACGACCGGAGCATCCAGGCCGGACCGTGCTGAACAAGGAAGATCGCGGCATTGGTGAATTTCGGGATGTCCGGGAACAGTTTCATCAGCGTCTGCGGACCGCCCGTGCTTGAGGCGATCCCGATCGCGATCATGGAATTTCTGGTTGGAGCACTCTTGGCGGACATGACCTTGGAAACACCCTTCCCCTGCTTGCTGCGAAGGATGCCGTTCCGGATGGATTGAAGGAGCGGTTCACGGAAGAACGGTTTGGTGATGAAATCATCCGCACCGGCATCGAGCGCTTTCTTCATCGCATCATCGGTGGAGATGGCAGTGACCATCAGAATGTACGGAGGATCATTATACCGTTTTCGGATGTTCGCGATCAGCTCGATCCCGTCCATCTTCGGCATCATCCAATCGGTGATGACGGCGTCGAACTCCTCCGACTTCATTTTCGCCAGAGCTTCTTCGCCGTTCACGGCATCGACCAGGATGAATTCGGTCCCCTTCATGACCTTCCGGAACATGATGCGGACCATTGCATCATCTTCGGCTAAGAGGATCTTCATACTTCTTCCGTTCTCTGAACCATCATGTCATTCTTCAATTCGTTCAGCGCCTGCACCACTTTTTTCGAAAGGGTGTTCACACTGGCACTTGCCTCGCGGGCTTCATTCTTCCGTCCGTCATTATACAGCCGTACGACATCTTTCAGCACTGTATGGAGCTTTTCATGGGCGGACCCGAGTTCCTGGAAGTGGAAGTTGGACTTGAATTGGGCCTGCCCTTCCTCGTAATACCATTTCCCGAGTTTGCACTGCAGATGGGTCGTTACCTGATCCACCGTTATATGCTCTTTCCCGTTCAAAAGGTTCTGGATGCGGGATTTCCATTGATTATGCGCCTCGATGGCAGCATCGATATCGAATGACCCGTTCTTCTGATGTTCCGGAACGAGCCGTCCGCCGGGTGCGACGGCAAGACTGGTGCCGCGTCCGCGAAGATGCTCGTTGTTGCTGAAGAGGACGAATTCCATCACCATCGACGACAGCGTTGTGGTGATCTGTGCGACCTCCTCCGCGGAACGGGAGATCTGATCGATCGCATGGGCATTCTCATTCGTCACCGAAGAGATGCCGACGATATTCCTGCTGATCTCATCGCTGGCTTTGGCCTGCTGTGCATTCGCTTCGGCGATCTGCGTGATCATGTCGGTGACCTTGTTCACGATGCTGACGATCTCCGTCAATGCATCACCGGCCTCTTTTGCAAGGACCCGTTCCTCTTCCACATTGCGCGTCCCTTTTGCCATGGCATCGACTGCAGTGGTGGTCTCTTCCTGGATCTTGCGGATCATCATCGCGATCTCTTTCGTAGCGCGCGTTGTCCGTTCGGCAAGTTTCCGAACTTCATCCGCGACGACAGCGAACCCGCGTCCCTGTTCGCCGGCACGAGCCGCTTCGATAGCGGCGTTCAGCGCAAGCAGATTGGTCTGGTCCGCGATATCGTTGATGGTGCCGACGATCTCGCCGATCTGCACGCTCGACTTCCCGAGTGTGTGGATAGTATCGGCGGAACTCCGGACGATCTCGCTGATCTTTTCCATTCCGTGGACGGTCTTCTGCACAAGCGAACCGCCGTGTTCTGCGGCATTCTTCGCCTGCTGCGCCGTGTGGACGGCGACCTGAGCATTCTTTGAATTATCGCCGATGGTCAGGGTCATCTCTTCCATGGCGCTCGCCACTTCCGAAGATTGCGTTGATTGTTCTTCCGCACCTGCCGCCATCTGTGTCGTGCTGGAACTGATGGTAGAACCCGCGTTTGCTGCTTTCTCCGCCGCATCGTTCACTGCGCGCATCTTTTGATTGAGATTCTTCACCGAGAGATTGAAACCGTCGAACAGTTTTCCCATCTCATCATCCTTCTCGGTATCGACCGACACGGTCAGGTCGCCGTGAGAGAATTTCTCCATTGCGGCAAGCAGTTCCGCCGTTTTCGCGCTGAGGTACTGTTTATCATGTTCAATGAGTTTTTCGCGGTGTTCCTGTTCCTGCAACGCCTTCTGTACCTGGATCGCTGTCTTGTTCAGCATCCCTTTCAATCCGTCGGGGATCGGTTTGCGGAAATATTTGCCTTTGCTGGAATACTCAATGGATGTGATGACCTCTTTCAATAAGGTTTCGATCTGGTCCACCATATCGTTGAAATCCCAGCAGAGTGTGCCGAGTTCATCCTTCTCGGTGATGTTGGTGATGCGTTCCACAAACTGACCTTCGGCGATCTTTTTGGAGACAGCGCTGATCTTATTGATCGGCCGTGTAATATATCCGGAGAGCCAGCGTGAAACGAAATATCCCAGCACCATACTGATCGCCAGCAATACACCGATCACGATCATAATGGCCGTGATGGTCGCTGTCTTTTCCGCTGCAATGGCAAGAACATTTGCACTGGCTTCTTTTACCAGTTTGTCGATCTTCTTTACCGTTCCGTCGGCAAGGACATCATACTCAGCCATTATACGGTCTCCTGCCCGCTTGTCCGTCCGGTATGCTTTTCCCATCGCTATTCCGTCGGCTGCCATTTGCGTAATTCCTGTTTGAATGCCCAGCAGCAATGCTTTATCATCGGCAGTCAGTGATTCTGATTTCATGACGTGTTTGATTTTTTCCAACGCCAGATTCTTATGCTCGGTGATCTCTTTAAGATCGACAGCTTCATCAAACGTCAGGGAATAGTCGGTGACATACTGCCAGACCTGTGATGAATGGTATTGTATCTCCCGCATAACAACGGCATCCTCGCTGACGGAGTCGGATTTCTCATTCAGCAAATTGATCTCATAAAAACTGAAGACCACTGCCACTGCAAGCATGAAGGAGAACGCCCCCAGCAGCAGGAACATAGCATCGATCTTCCCCTTCAACGACCATCGGTTAAATACTGAGAATAAACTCTTCATAACTCATCGTCCTTTCATTTAGATAATTCTTTAAATATTCAACGGATTCGATGACCGAATCTTTCGATTTACTTCTCTGTTCGATCCGGACCATTTCACGGTAGACCGGGATCAGCGCCTGGATCGCAGACGACGACGGTTTCCTCCGGACGGAACAGTAACCGATGACATTGTTGTTCCCGTCCACCACCGGAGAGACATTCGCGAATGCCCAATAGTACGCGCCTGAAGCACTCATATTCTTGACATAAGCGAAGATCTCCGAATTTCCTCGGATCGTGTCCCAAAGGAGCTGGAATACACCGCGCGGCATATCGGGATGCCGGATGATATTGTGGGGCGCCCCGAGAAGCACCGATTCGGGATGACCGGCAAATTCCATGAAGGTCCTGTTGCCGTAGGTGATCTGACCTTTCAGATCGGTCTTCGACACAATGAACTCCCCGTCCCTCATGACGAGCTCTTCATTCGTCGGCTGGATATTCATTCTCATAATTTTCTCTCATTCATTAATGTGATTGTATTCTAGTTATGATATTCCATTGAACCGCTCTCGATCGCCGGCTGACGATATTTTTTCTCGTTCCGGACCGTTTTCGGAGCGTGCATCTTCGAATCATCGGCTGAGAATTTGAACGTCGAAATGAGGTTCTGCAGATGGTCGGTCTGCTGATTCAAATCGTTCATCGCTTTGGCGATCTGCTGATTGCCGACGGAGCTCTGCTGTGCGACCGCACTGATGGCATCGATATTCTTGCTGATCACATCGCTTGCCCGCGTCTGCTCGGTACTTGCCGTTGCGATATGGGAGACCATCTCTGTCACCTTTTGAGAGATGTCGAGAATGTGATTCAGTGATACGCGGGCTTTCTCCGTCTGCTCGATGCTCACATCCAC
>CALROS020000066.1:0-7461 GCA_943369855.1 Chitinophaga pinensis
ACGATATCTATCTCGATTTCCATATCTCCGTCCCGCCGGACGAACAGGTCCGTGAGATACTCCCGGCAGCACTGTCCGATTATCCGTTCGAAGGATTCGTTGAGGATGACCGCGGAATGCATTGCTACATCAAAAAAGATGAGTGGCATGATTCCATCGAGATCGTCATCCGTGATATCTCCGAGATGTACAATCTGCCGCTGATCGACCACATCAGCACAACGGAGATCCAGCATCGGAATTGGAATGAGGAATGGGAAAAGTCCATTCAGCCGATCCAGGTATCGGAACGTTTCGTCATCACTCCCTCCTGGCATCCGGTGACGGACAGTTCGAAGACGGTCATCATTATCGATCCGAAAATGACATTCGGCACAGGGTACCATGAAACGACACGCTTGATGGTACGGATGATGGAACAGTTTATCCAGCCGGGATCGACCGTTCTCGATGTCGGCACAGGAACGGGAATCCTCGCTATTGCCGCACTGCAGCTCGGTGCCCGGCACGCCGTCGGGATCGATATTGACGAATGGTCATTGGATAACGGCATCGAGAACGCGCAGCGGAACCATGTTGAAGACAAGATCGAGATCCGTATCGGTTCGATGGATGTGGTACCAGAGCCTGCCTTTGATATCATACTCGCGAACATCATCCGGAATACGATCCTGGATCTTCTGGACGGAATGCTCGCTAAAGTGGCTCCAAATGGGACGATCCTTTTCTCAGGATTGCTCACGCATGACCGGCCGATCATCGAAGAAGCGCTGAACAAGCGCGGATTCACGGTAACTGTTGTGCTGCAGGAGAATGACTGGATCGGAATGGCAGCGGCGAAAGCATGAGGATCGCTTCCATCGATATCGGCACGAATACGATCCTGCTGCTGATCGCTGAACTCCGTCCGGATGGATCATTGAACATACTCCACGATGAGCAAGTGATCGCACGGCTCGGCAAAGGGGTGGACAGTGAACGGATGATCAATCAGGAGACATTCGTCCGTGTCGCCGGATTCCTAAAAGAGTATAAAAGGACCTGCGACAGACTCGGTGCTGAGAGGATATGTGCGGTCGGGACCAGTGCCGTGCGTGATGCGAAGAACCGAGAGGATTTCATCACAGCCATGGAGGAACAGACCGGCATCCGCATAGAGGTGCTTTCGGGTGATGATGAGGCGCGTTGGACATACCGCGGAGGGATCTCGGAATTCACCGGAAAAGCAGCGATGTATTCCGTCGTGGATATCGGCGGCGGAAGCACGGAGATCATCGTCGGCGATGCAAACGGGATCATCTCCAAAGTAAGCATCGACATCGGAAGTGTGAGACTGACAGAGCGCATCCTCAAGGATTCACCCCCCGAAACCGCCGCATTGATCGAAGCGCATGACTTCATTGCTTCACAGATCCCGCCGGATGCCGTCCGGCAGATACCGCAGACATTTGCCGTCGGAGTAGCCGGAACGCTCACGACCCTGGCGGCACTGCATCAGAGACTCCCTGAGTATGACCGAACAAAGGTCAGCGGTTATGCGTTGACTTCACATGATATCGGCGCGATGTTCGGATCATTGAAGGATAAATCGGTCTCTCAGATAGCAGCGTACCCTCAGATCTCATCGGGGAGAGCGGACATTATCCTTGCCGGGATCATGATACTGATGGGATATATGGAACGGAGCGGACTGCAGAGGATCACGGTGAGCGATAGAGGACTTCGGTACGGCATCCTCTATCGCGAATTGGAACGGGGCAATTAGAAGAAGACCGGTTTTGTGAGGATCACATTGGCCTTGGCGAATTTCTGTTTCACAACACCCGGAGTGATCTTCTCAAAACTCCGCGAAGATTGTTTCTGGACCCCCGTCGTTGCAGTCGTCGTCAGTCGTTCCACTTCCGTCCCGGCTGCATCATAATAGATGAATTCCAACTCGCAGAATTGGAGATTCTTATCGGTATTGTTCACGATCGTCATTTTATGCAGCGGCAGGAGTCCCATCGTTCCCAATTCAAACGAATGATTGGTGATGAATACGCCTTCCTTCTTCCTCGTTGAATGCTTATCCAGCGAGGGATCGATCTTGATCTTGTTGATCTCATCGATCCGCCGTTCGACCGTTTTTCTTAGCACACTCTCTTCCGGGATCTTATCGTAATAATATTCAGCGATCTCATACTGACCTTTATTGAAGAATTCATCCCCTTTACGAAGATTCGTTGATGCATTCTCCTCGGTGTCTGTGCATCCGATCGCAAGAAGTAAGAAAAGGAGCGGGATGTTCTTCATGATGACCTCTGATATTCGTGCTGTCACTGTTTTTTGAATGACTGCACCATGGAACAAAAGATATTGCCTGCAGACATAACTTCCTGAATTGTTGTGAATTTTCCAAATGAAAAACGAACAGTCGACTGTGCTGTCCGTTTATCATATCCCATCGCCATCAGCACATGAGACGGCTGAACACTGCCGGAAGTGCACGCCGAACCGCTGGATACGGCTACTCCGCGAAGATCCAAGCCCATCAGGAGCGTTTCGCTTTCAATTTCATAGAATTTCGGGTCCAGTGAAATACTGACAATATGAGGAATTGAGCGTTCCGGATCGCTATTGCAGATGATGCCGGAACAGTTCGCCGTGATCAGATCCAGCAGCTCTTTCCGGAAGATCAAAGCATCCGATGCCGTTGTTTCCATCGTGCGTTCAGCACATTCCACCGCTTTTGCAAATCCGGCAATGAGCGGTACATTTTCGGTCCCAGGTCTGTTCTTCCGCTCCTGCGCTCCCCCGTGGATGAGCGGATCAAGATCGGTCCCTTTTCGGATGTAGATCGCACCGATCCCTTTCGGACCATAGATCTTGTGGGCCGAAACTGACAACAGGTCCATTCCGAGGTCATTCACATTCAAATGGATCTTCCCGATGGTCTGCACCGTATCCGAATGGAATACGATATTCTTCTCTTTTGCCAGACGTGATATTTCGCGGACCGGCTGAAGAGCTCCCGTCTCGTTATTTGCATGCATCACAGAGATCAGTGAGGTCTTATCAGTGATGAGATCTGCGACCACGGAGGGATCGACAAATCCTTTGCGGTCGACGGGAATATACGTCACGTGGAAACCGAGCAACGCCAGATATTCCGCACAATCCAGCACCGCATGATGTTCAATGGCTGAAACGAGAATATGGTCCCTGCCGTTCTTCCGTTTCGCTGCGAGCGCTGTTCCGATCAGCGCATGATTGTCTGCTTCGGTCCCGCCGGAAGTGAAGAAGATCTCCGATGTCTCCGCACCGATGAACCGTGCGATCGTTTCGCGGCTCTCCTCCAGGATCACTTTTGCTTGTCGCCCGAAGGAATGGATGGATGAAGCATTCCCGAAATTCCGGTCCAGCTGCTGCTGAATGACAGCGGCAACCTCGGCATCCACCGGCGTGGTGGCACTGTAATCTAGATAGATATGGGGATGGTTATTCGTCACGGAGAAAATATATCGTTATTATCAGGAAGATGCAAAAAACAAAGGGTGAAGCGCAATGCTCCACCCCTGATCCAACATTCGATCATATTCACGTTATTCCCGCTGACGCCGTTCTTTTTGAATATCCTTCACCGTGTTGCGGAGGTCCGTCATGAAATTCCGTTCAAAGATCATATATTCTGCGATCTGTTTGTTCGTAAAGATCTCTTTCAGGTCCTCCAGGAATTTCTTCCTTGATTCTCCGATCTTTTTCTCGATCTCATAGAATTCATTGAAGGATTTTTGCAGTTCATTGTCCGCTGCATTCGATTTAAGCTGCGCTTCAAGTTTCTCGATCAATGCCGATCGATTTTCTTCCAGCTGCTTCACATTCTCGCGGTGTTTATTGTAGCGTCCCACCAGTTTCAGACCGGTCTCTTCATCAAGCTTCAGTGCTTCGATCATCCGGATCTTCTTGTATTGTTCCAGGCGTTCCATCGGGCGCTGAAAGCGTCCTCTCATCATCTCATTCGGCTGTGCATTGACCAGCATCGCTCCCGCAATGACCATGAACCATACCGATAATATTCTCATAGGTTTCCTCTTATTGTCCTCGTTGCTGCAGTTGTGCTAACACCTGTTCTGCCTCATGGTCCTCAAGAAAGGCGAACATTTCACTTTCGTTTTGATAACTCGACGGATCGATGCCGAATGATTCTCCGGGAAGTTTCGTATCGAGAACGGATTCCGTTGCATTCACTGTGATCGCCGGGGGCTCATCGATCACGGCCGCGATCTCGCTTTGCTTAAAATCCTTTACTACAGAATAGATCGTCTCGTGTGACGGTGCAGGTGAGAGCGTCCTGAACAGGATGATGAAAACCGATGCGACCGTGAACACGGCTGCCGGCTTGAGCAGTGACACCAGAAACTGCGGAACAGACCATGCGTTCCTATTCTTCCCCGCAGCGATATTCGTTTGAAGCACCGCTGTAAAGTTCGAAAAATAGTGTTCCGGAACAGAGGGCTGACGTTCTACCTGAAGGGAATCGAATGCAAGCATGATCGTCTCCAGATCGTTCTGCATCCCGGCAGATGAGGCGATCAACGCTTCGACTGCCTCCCTCCGTTCTGCGGGAAGTGTCCCCTCGGCATATTCGATCAGCATCTCATATCGTTCATCAGCGTTCATGTTTCAGGTGTTCTCCGATCTTCTTTACCGCATGGAAATAATTCGCTTTCAATCCTCCGACACTGGTATGAAGGATCTTCGCGATCTCTTCATACGGCAGCTCTTCGTAATACCGCAGGAGGAATACTTTTTTCTGCTTTTCCGGGAGCAGTTCGATGGCATCCCGTATCTGCTGTGTGCGCTCGTCCTTCTCCATCTGCTCGGACGGAAGTGCATCCGGTGAACGGTACTGATGAAGTTCATCATCCATCGAGAATGTCTTCCGAAGTTTCTTCCGGCGGATCTCATTCAGCGACAGGTTCACCGCAATGCGGTATACCCACGTGTAGAAACTTGAATCCCCTTTGAACGACGACAACGACTGATACACTTTGATGAAGACATTCTGCGTGACATCATCCGCTTCATCATGGTCCGGAAGCAACCGGCGGACGATCCAATAGACCTTCTCTTTATAACGGTGGACGAGCAGATTGAACGCCTGTTCATTCCCCTTTTTAAAGTCCTCGATCAGCTGCAGTTCATCGGATTGATTCATTCATTTCGTGAGGTTTTGACACAATGAGCGTCCGGCAAGTTTAACATCAATCGAAATTATATCGTATTCCGACGAAAATATCCCATTTTTTCGAATAATCCTGAGCAACATAATACTCATTCGGATTCTTGAGAAGCGCAAAACTCGTCCCGTCCACCTGCGATGTGAATCTGCTGTAGAGGAATCTGAAGTCGATCACCAGATCTCGCTCGGGTTCATATGAGCCGATAATCCCGAAAGTCTGCTTCTTCGTGAGCGGTCCGTAGAGGAATTCCGGTGTCGGGAGTCTATACTGCATCACCGTCGAATCCTTTCCGCCCTTGCGGAGTGATTCAAAGAATATCCCTGTCTCAAGTGTCCTCATCGGTCTGAAGGAATACGAGAATGTGAAGAGATCGGCATTCTGTCCGATCCAATGACCGAGGTTGATCCTGTGACTTTGGAAATTAGCATCGGAGAAACGATGGTTATAGACCCATGGATTCGTCCGCGTATATTCGACCATCAGCCGTGTATTCTCAAAGAATGTATCATACATCTTGGTCCCGACCGTGAATCCTAATTGGTTGTGCTGACGGCTGGTGCTCATAAAATCCTCTGTGGAGAGTTCATCCAGGAAGAGGGTCATATAGTAATTCTGATCCTTAACGACATTCAGATCCGCAGAAAAGAACATCTGTGAGTTATCAGTGTCATACATCCAATGCTCACCCGCTTTGAAGAACATGATCGGAATGAGATAGAGCAGTTCCGGATTTCTGCTGCCGTAGACCTCGGATTCACCGATGGCAATATCGACACCCTGCGACGGAGTGAATTCGATCATATGAGCAGCGATATACTTTTGCCGGAAGACCTTGCGGTCACCCATCGGACCCGGCACATCCAGCACAAGATAGGAACGTGATGAGTCGACAATATCGGAGTGCAACGATCCATGGAGGTACGTAAAGTCGATATTCTCCCCCAGCTTAGCGCGAAGCTTGATCTGCGGAAATGACGGCGCCTTATTTGAAAGGATGAGATTGCCCCGTTCACCGGCTCCCCACACATTGTGCATCTTTTCGACGGAAATTGAAAAGAAACTGAAATCGACATTCACCTGAGCATCCATCGGATCGTAGTTGATGAAGCTCGGACGGTCGCGCGCGATCACCTGTGCGGGATCCGAGGAATATTGATTCGATGCACTGATGTAGGACCCGGATTCGGTATTATCGCGGAACATGAAATACAGTCCGACACTCTTGCCGAGATATCCGTACGTATTCAATCCGTTCGAGATCACCTTCGTGAATTTTCCATCTGGCCTGTCCTGATAGGAAAGTCCGCCGATGAGATCGATATTGAAATTACCCGGATCACTTTTGTATTGATACAGATGCCACCGTTCCTCGATGATATTCTCATAGCCGATATTCTCCAATTCCTGGTAGAACTCTTCTTTGTAATACATCTGTTCTTCCAATTCGACCTCGGTCATCGGCAGGGATGTCGTATCGGACTGGATCAGGAAGCGGGCGATCGTTTCACGGGACAACGGTTTCACGGCATCGCGGTATCCGGTGATGATCTGTTTCGCTTCCATCTTGTCCAGATACTTATAGACAGGATGGGTCGCGGAAAGATAGACCGACTGCGAATACACCATGAATGGAAAAAGGATCAAGAGGAGCTTTTTCATCGGGAGACCGCTGTTATTACTGCGTTGAAGATGCATGATGTTTGATCGCTTCCACGAACCGCTGTGTGATCATTCTCGGCCGTGTGATGGCAGCGCCTGCCACCGCACAGAATGCACCGCGCTTCAGCGCTTCCTGTGCATGCTGCGGCGTCCAGATCCGTCCCTGAGCGATCACCGGAATCTTCACCGCGCGGGCAAGTTCTTCGATCAATGTGAAATCCGGCTCACCGGTCAATGATTTCTGAGTGTATTCGGTATAACCTGCGAGCGTTGTGGCGACAGCATCCGCCCCCATCTCCGCAGCGCGGATCCCTTCTTCGAACGTGGAGATATCGGCGATGAGAGGATTGTCGTACGCATTCCGCACTTCATGGAAGAATTCGATCCCGTCCATTCCGTTCGGACGCTTTCGGGGAGTCACATCCAATGCGATGATGTCGGCTCCGGCTTTCAGCAGTGCTTCAATATCCATGAAATCCGGAGTGATGCAGACCCAGCCGTTGCCGAACTGTCCGTCCACAATTCCGATCAGCGGAAGACCGACAACGGAACGGACCGCAATGACATTTCCGCTCCCTTC
>CALROS020000067.1:0-7450 GCA_943369855.1 Chitinophaga pinensis
CACCCCGTTCACGAACGTGACATCGATGTCATCGATCGGTCCGAGTTCCACCGTCAGTTTTCTGCCGAGCCATGCTCGGGGGATCTCCACCGAACGGCGGAACCAGATGACGCCGTCGAAGTTACCCACTTCCGTCTGCTCCCAGCCGATCGGGAGTTTCATTTCCTTCCATCGTGAATCATTATACGTCGGCTCGGAACATTGTTTATCCTGAAAATCCATCCCGGCAAAACGGAGTGCGCCGACCTTCTTGGTCATATCCACCGTCGGATATTTTCCGAGCCATGCCGTCAAGCGGGCCATCTCTGTTTCGCTCTTGCGAAGATCCTCAACGATCGTACTGTAGTTCGGAAGTGTTGAAAGCGATGTCCCTTTAATCCACGCTTCCACCGGTGTTCCGCCCCAGCTTGCATGTATGATACCGACCGGTACCTTCAGCGATTCGCGGAGTTTCTTTGCAAAGAAAAATGCCGTGGCGCTGAACGTGCGCGCGGACTGCGGATCGGACTGACTCCACATTCCTTTCACATCGTTCTGCGGTACAACAGCGACCGTTCTCGGAACGGTGAAGAACCGCAGTGACGAATCGTTCGAATTCTCGATCGCAGTTCGTGAACCCATGATCGTATCAGCCGGCGGCCACCCTTCGAGCGGCATCTCCATGTTGGACTGTCCTGACGCAAGCCACACTTCGCCGAGCATCACATTTTTGATGACATACAGTGTATCATATTCTGCAACAGTGATCTCATACGGTCCGCCCGCTTTCGGAGTCGGCAATGCGGCGTTCCACTCACCATCTGCATTGACTTTCGTGATAACTGCTTTCCCAAATGAAGGCTTCACTGTGATCGAAGCTCCTGCGACACCTTTCCCCCATACAGGGACTTTTGCATTCTGCTGCAGCACCATATTGTCCGAAAAGAGCGGCGAGATCTTGAATGCGCCCCGTTTGTGACGGACCTCGATCCGTCCGATCTGAATATTCTCGTTCAGTTCTATTTTAATGAACCGTTCATTTTCTGCAAGTTTCCCGACGGAATAACGGATGGGCAGGAACATATTGTAATCATTCTTGAAGTTCGGGTATTTCGTCTTCGTGACGACGGCAGGTTTGAATGTCTCGGCTGTTTGTCCGATTGAGATCTTCAGATCCTTGACGGAAGCATTCACCGCAAACGCATCCACCGTGAATCCTTCAACGATGTTCGGGATCCGGTAGACAATAAAATCACCTTTCTTTCCGCTCAGACGATTCCGATCCTCTTTCGCTTTGGAGAGATCACGGAATGTATGATACTGAAGATCACCCATCCGCCCGTACATCAGATCGTCATTCTCCATCTCATCGATCAGCATCAGATATTCTGTATTCACCGGACCGACGATGGCGGAAGGAGCAGAAATTCCGGATGCATTCTTAGCAGAGACACGGTAAAAATATTGCTTGCCGACCTCCGCCGTTCCATCGCTGTAGAGAGGACGATATGCCGTTGCTGCATCCGATGCGTCCGCGGCGATAACGCGCCACGCTCCGCCGTCCGCATCCCTGCGTTCGATGATGTACGATGTTGCACCGGCTGACCCCTGCCAGGAGATCTTGAACGGTGTCTCGATCGGAAGCAGCTTCGGTGATGCAGGAACAGGGATCGGTTCCGGTTTTTTTCCGGCGATCTGGAATCCTTTTTCATAGAATAATTTCATCACCGCTTGTTCTTCCCAATTCTGACCTTCAACGAATCCCGGCCAGCGGTATGCATTGGTGTGATAATAGAATCCGCCGTTGCGGTTCCTGAAGCGGAGACTCCAGACCATCGCACCCGATATTCCGCGCGAGATCACCGTATCCAGCACTTCACGCATCGCCGGTTCCGGCTGGAAGCCGAATTCACCGACGATGTACGGCTTTCGTCCCTTCGCGATCTTGCTGTTCTCAACAATGAGGTCGACCATCTCTTTTCGCGGAGCATAATGATGCGTCGTGACGATATCGATATTCGGGTCGGCGAAAAAATCGGGGGTGAGAAGTTTTTGATGCGTTCCGCGCATCACGAGATGATTCGTATCCAGTTGCTTTACAACAGCAGCGATCTGCTTGGACCATTCAAAGGTCGTTTCAAGTTCATTGCCGGTCTCCCAGCAGAGGATCGCTTTATCGTCCTTGTAGCGGACGCCGGTATAGGTGTTCGTTCTGTTCACCAGAAAAGCGACCGTCGTCTTCACATCGGCGATGAGGAGGGAATCGCTCCAGAACACGTCTTTTGTTTTCCCTCTCCATTCCGCATATTCTCTCGGACCGCCCCACCACCACCAATTATCCACGAACGGTATGATGAGCCGGATGCCGGTCTCATTCGCGACTTTCATCACGAGGTCCAGCGTTTTGAATGCCTGCTCATCGAAGTTTCCCGGTCCATTCACGTGACGGATGATCTCCTTCTCATCCGTGCTCTTCCGTGCCGACATCACATAGATCCTGGCTGCTTGTCCGCCGGACTGCTTCACTGCCATGAGCGCATCGCGGATCTCGAATTCATCCGGCAGGATCCACGGATTGGGGTTCGTGAATTCGAAGTTATCCTCGAGGTAATGAAGATTGGGTATGTTATAGGAGATGAACCGGAATTCTTTGTTCCCGTCCATCAGCTTGTCCCCCTGCACCGAAATGAAATTGCTGAATTGTCCGAATGACAGGGAAACGAGAGAGAGAAGAAAGAACGCAGAACGAATACCGAGAGTTTTCATAAAGGATCGGATTGTATGGAAGATGAAAGAATAATGTGTCTCTTGAACTTCGCAGAGCAAAAACACAGGATGAATATCGCAATTTTTTATCTCTTCGCGATATTGCGACAGGTGTATTCCATTTTTCAGTTCTTTTCGATGAGAACTGTATAACATACAAAAGAACTCAAATCGAATGCCACAGTTTGGGCACAATGATCGAAAATGTACCATTGAATTGGAGGTAAAATCATCGAGTTTTATCGACCATTTATGACTGACGTTTTCTCAGTTATCATAACGATAAAAGCTTATTAAATAGATAAATGTTTTAAGTGCAGATTCCCATAAAAAAGCATTATTTCATAAGGTTTTTTTAGCACGATAATTGGATATTTGGAACAGAAGAACTCTGAATTTTTGTCAAAAAAGGAATTATGAAGCAAACAACGAATATCGTCCCGGCTTTACATACAGCGCTGAAAGATCAGATCCTCGATCGTTGGTACCCACTTGTGCTCGACACGGAATTCGGCGGATACTTCACCAATGTTTCGCATGACTGGAAACTCGAACCGGAGCAGGATAAAATGATCGTCACTCAGGCCCGGCATGTGTGGGTCACATCGAAGATCGCCGGTTTCTATGACGATGCCGCATCATACGAACCAATGGCGAGACACGGGTATGATTTTTTAAAGCGATGCATGTGGGACGAAGAACATGGCGGCTTCTTCCAGATCCGCAGCCGCGAGGGAGCACTTACCATGTTCCGCGGATGGAGAAATGAGAAACGGACCTACGGCAATGCTTTCGGACTCTATTCACTTGCCGCACTGTATAAACAAACGAATGATCCCGATGTACTTGAATTTGCCAAACGTTCGTACCGGTGGATCGAAGAGCACGCATTCGATCCTGAGCATAAAGGCTATTTCCAGTTCTTCACCGAAGATTCGCAGCGGTTCGACCTTTCGAGTCCTTACAAGACCATTGCAGCGGATGGGAATGAATTAGGATATAAGGATCAGAACTCGTCCATCCATCTTCTTGAAGCGTATACGGAATTGTTCCATGTCTGGAACGATCCGCATCTCCGGCAACAATTGAACGGCATCCTCACACTCATCCGGGATACGATGGTGCACGAGAAAGGATATCTGCAGTTATTCTTCCGGCCGGACTGGACTCCCGTCTCGTTCCGTGATGCATCCGATGAGGAACGGAAAAAGAATTACGGATTGGACCACGTGTCGTTCGGACATGATTATGAAACGGCATTCCTAATGCTGGAAGCATCGCATGCGCTCGGAATTGAGAATGATGTTCGAACGCTCACCATAGCTAAACGAATGATGGACCATGCGATCCAATACGGTTTCGACGAACAGGCAGGCGGATTCTACGACGGCGGATATTACCTTAAAGATTCCGATACGTGCACCATCATCAACGACCACAAGAATTGGTGGGCACAGGCCGAAGGATTGAATGCACTTCTCCTCTTCTCCGCGATCTTCCCGGAAGATGAACGGTATCGAACGTATTTTGACCGTCAATGGAACTACGTGCAGGAATACATTCTTGATCACGAGAACGGCGACTGGTTCGAAGGGGGCATCGACAAGGAACCGCATTTCAAAACGGGACCGAAGAGTCACTTATGGAAATGCACGTATCACACCGGCAGAGCGCTGATGAACTGCATCACGCTGTTGACTCCGGATACGGATATTGCAGCCGATTCGAAGCTTGCTGAACGGAAAAAAGAAATGAACGAATTCATCCGGCACTGGTCCGATATTGCATCACAGCTCAAGGTGTAAAAAGTGTTTCCCCGAAAGTGAAGGTCCATTATGCACAATAAACGAACACGCAGCATTTCTCTTAGTTTCATCCTTCTTTTGATCCTTACACACACACCTATGAATGCACAGATATACCTCGATCCGAACGCGACCGTTGAACAGCGCGTGAATGACCTCCTCTCCAAGATGACCGTCGATGAAAAGATCGGACAGATGATGCAGCCGGACATCTCCGCATTGACCGGAAAACTGAACGACATTCCGCTGTACGGATTCGGTTCCATCCTCAGCGGCGGCGATTCCGATCCGGGCACCGGGAGTTCCGCACTGAATTACCGCTCGCTGCACGATACACTCCAGAAATACTCACTTCAATCCCGTCTGAAGATCCCGATGATCTACGGCATCGATGCAGTGCACGGTCATAGTAACGTTGTCGGCGCGACCATCTTCCCCCACAATATCGGACTTGGCTGCACGCGTGATTCCGCACTGATCGAAAAAGCTGCGCACGTAACGGCGGTCGAAATGTCTGCCACCGGCATCCGCTGGAATTTTGCGCCGATGATCGGTGTGCCGCAGGATGAGCGGTGGGGACGATTCTATGAGGGATTCGGCGAAACTCCCGAATTGGCGCAGCTCGGAGCGGTCCAAGTGAAAGGACTGCAGCTCGATTCCCTGTCGGACAGCACCAGCGTTCTTGCCTGCGCGAAGCATTTTCTCGGGGACGGCGGCACGCAGAACGGTATCGATCAGGGAAATGTGATCGCCGATGAAGCGACCGTCAGGAAGATCCATCTTCCCTCCTATCTCACCGCGCTGAAGTATCAGACCGGAAGCATCATGGTCTCGTTCAGCAGCATCAACGGATTGAAGATGCACGGAAGCAAACACTGGCTCACCGATGTGCTCAAGACCGAGTTAGGATTCAAAGGCTTCCTCGTGTCGGACTGGGGCGGGGTCGATCAACTTGGTGCAGATTACACGAATGCTGTTGAGATGAGCATCAACGCCGGTATGGATATGGTCATGCTCCCGCTTCGGTATAATGATTTTCTGAATGCGATGCGGTCACTGATCACCGGCGGCAAGATCCCGATCAGCAGAGTCGATGATGCAGTCCGGCGCATTCTCACCGTAAAATTCCGAATGGGTCTGTTCGAACGTCCGTATTCTGATCCCGCGCTCATCGCAAAGGTCGGTTCGCAGGAACACCGCGATATCGCCCGGCAGTGCGTGCGCGAATCGATGGTTCTTCTGAAACGGAAGGACGGCGTGCTTCCTCTCCCCAAAAAGAATGCACGGATCATTGTGGCCGGAAGTCACGCGGATGATATCGGTTACCAGTGCGGCGGGTGGACCATTTCCTGGCAGGGAAAGAAAGGGAATATCACCACCGGGACGACCATTTTGAGCGGAATGAAAAAGATCGCTCCCGAAGCGCAGATCGACTATTCCGAAACAGGAACATTCGTCAATACGAAAGCGGATTATGCAGTGGCAGTGATCGGTGAAACGCCGTACGCCGAAGGGAAAGGCGATAAGAATGATCTTTCCATTCCGTCCTCCGATGTTGCGTTGATCAAAAAACTGAAGAGCTACGGCTGTCCCGTGGTCGTTATTCTCGTCACCGGCCGGCCGATGATCCTGGAGAAGATCCTGCATTATTCCGACGCGGTCATCGCCGCATGGCTGCCGGGAACGGAAGGTGAGGGAATCGCGGAAGTGATCTTTGGAGACCACGCACCGAAAGGATTGCTCTCGCATTCCTGGCCGAAACGGATGGACCAGATACCGATCACGGTCGGCGATGCGAACTACGATCCGTTATATCCCTTCGGATTCGGGATAACATCCTGGAACGATCCGGCACAGGGAACGCCTCCCACTCTTCTTTCCGGAATTATCACTGAGGACGGAAAACATATCGAACTGACCTTCAACAAATCGATGAAGGATCCGTCGCTGCAGTCACCGAATCTTACAATACGGAAGAACAATTCTTCTGTCCACGCGGTCTCGCTTGCGTTGAAAACCGGAGATACCACAACACTTCTGCTGACGCTCGACAGCACATTCACCAACAACGATGCCGGAACGATCGCATATCTTTCCGGGAATCTTCAGGCAAAGGACGGCGGACAATTGCAGCCGTTCGACACGTTCCGATTGACGAATTGGTTCCGTCCTGCAGCGGTCGCGATCCCCGCAAAGATCGAAGCGGAGAATTTCAGCGACATGTCCGGCATTGAAACGGAAGCAACCACCGATTCGTCCGGCGGAAAGAATCTTACATCCATCGACAACGGCGACTGGATGGAATACTCCGTCACCGTGCCGACCCTTGCATACTATACGATGTCGCTGCGAATTTCAAGTCTCAGTGTCGCGGGGAATATTTCCGTTTTGCTGAACGGCGTCAACAAAGTTTCCCGCTCTCTGCCGGTGACGGGAAGTTGGAATACCTGGAGCACGGTAAAACAAACTGTCCCGCTCCCCGCGGGCGATGCAAAACTGACCGTGCTGTGCAACACCGGAGGATTCAAATTGAACTGGATCTCGTTCGAGACGGTGACAGGAGTTTCGCAGCAGGAAATTGTTTTACCGGAATTCAGATTAGAACAGAATTATCCAAATCCGTTCAATCCTTCAACCACGATAGAATATTCTATTCCTGAACACCTTCCAGGTTTTAGAAACCTGGAAGGTGTTGCCGTCACCATCACACTGTATGATGTCTCAGGAAAGGAGATCGAAATATTGGTGAAGGAAGTGAAGAAAGCGGGCACATATTCCGTTCGCTGGGATGCTTCGCGGTTCTCAAGCGGAATTTATTTTGTTGGAATGAAAGCGGGGGATTTTTCTTTGAGCAAAAAAATGGTACTGACTAAATAGTACCATCGAGCGAATGCTTCCAC
>CALROS020000068.1:0-7408 GCA_943369855.1 Chitinophaga pinensis
TGAATCGGCATTGAAGAACAGCGAAGAGCAGCTCCGCCTGATCTATGAGAATATCGATGATATGATCGCGGTGCTCGACCTGAACGGAAAACGCATTCAATTGACGCCGTCGTACCGGCCGCTGCTCGGTGAGATGGCACCGCTCATCGGAACGGATTTCTTTCAGGAGATCCACACAGATGACCGGGAACGGATGAAACAGATGGTAAGCGCAATCATCAGCACCGGTATCAGCGATCTTGCGGAATATCGTCTGCTCTCCGTCGACGGCAGTACCCGCATGATCGAATCGAGAGGAAGCGTCATCCGTGACGATTCCGGCGTGATCGTCCGGACCGTTCTCGTTTCGCGCGATGTCACGGAGAAGAAACTGAATGAGAAACAATTGCTCCGCATGCAGCGCATGGACAGTCTCGGCACGCTGGCAGGGGGCATCGCTCACGACCTGAACAATATCCTCGGTCCCATCATGCTTTCGCTGCAGATGCTGAGCAAGACCGTCGCCGGAGAACAGAATATCAATTTACTTACCATGCTCGAACGGAATGTCGGCCGCGGCGCTGCGCTGGTGAAACAGATCCTCACGTTCGCACGGGGCGGCAACGGGGAATTGATGATGATCCAGTTACGGTATCCCATCGATGAACTGGTCGTATTCATCCATGAAACGTTCCCGTCGAATATTTCCGTGAAAGAGACCATTCCCAAAGACCTCTGGACCGTCAATGCCGATCCGACACAGATACGACAGATACTGCTGAATCTTGCGGTGAACGCACGGGATGCTATGCCGCACGGCGGAACGATCTCCGTGAGATCGGAAAATATCCTCATCGATTCGAACTTTGCCGCGATGAATCCTGCCGCAAGACCCGGTCCGTACATCATCCTTACCGTTACCGATACGGGAACAGGCATACCGCCGGAGATCCAGGAAAAGATCTTCGAACCGTTCTTTACCACGAAAGAGATCGGACATGGAACAGGACTCGGTCTTGCGACCGTATTCTCCATCGTGAAGAATCACGGCGGATTCATCGGCTTGGTGAGCGATACAGGAAAAGGTGCTGCCTTCAGCATCTATCTTCCTGCCGTCGTTACCGAAGCGGCAATCGAACGGCAGGTACGAATTGTGAGTCCTGAAAAAGGACACGGTGAATGTATCCTGCTGGTGGATGATGAATATACATTGCGTGAAGTATCGAAACTCACGCTGGAATCGAACGGATATTCCGTTCTGCTCGCGGCCGATGGTATCGAAGCGGTGGCGCTCTTCGCACGGACCATCGGCACCATCGATCTTGTCATCACCGATATGAATATGCCGAATATGGATGGACCGATGCTGATCCGCACGCTCCGCAAAATGATGCCGGCGATACCGGTGATCGGCATCAGCGGTTCGATGGACTCGCTGAAATTATGCGAGATCCACGATCTTCATCTGCAATGGTTCCTGCCCAAACCGTTCACATCGGAAAAATTATTGACCGCCATCAATCATCTTCTTGGGGGGACACGTGCTCTTCTTGATATGGCGATGGATGTGCTGATGAACGGACAAATGATCTGAAAGAATGAACACAATCATGGTCTCACAGGGAAAACCAATATGATCGGTCTATCGGAAATTTTGAAAGCGAATATTCTGATCGTTGACGACAAGAAGGCGAATGTCGTACTGCTCGAACAGATGCTCCGCAATGCCGGGTACACTTCCATCACCTCGACGATGCGTTCGAAGGATGTGTATGCACTGCAGTTCGAACACCGCTACGATCTGATCCTGCTCGATCTCGAGATGCCCGGGCTCGACGGATTTCTGGTGATGGAACAGCTGCAGGAGATCGAAGAGGACGGATATCTTCCCGTACTTGTGTTGACGGCGGAACCCGAATACAAACTGCGTGCGCTCCAGGCAGGGGCGAAGGACTTCATCAGCAAACCCTTCGATCTGTCGGAAGTGCTGATCCGGGTCCACAATATGATCGAGGTCCGTCTGCTGCATCTTGAGACAAAGCGTCTCTATAATCAGGTCTCCGAAGAGAAGAAGGTCTCCGAACGTCTTCTGCTGAACATCCTGCCGCATGCAATCGCTGAGCGGCTGAAGGGCCGGCAGGAAGTGACCACAGAGAACATCACGGAGTTGATCGCGGATAGTTTTGACGCCGTTACGGTGCTGTTCGCGGATATTGTGGATTTCACAAAATTTTCCAGCGGAGTCACCCCGGAAGTGCTCGTGAATATCCTGAATCAGGTCTTCACACAGTTCGATACGGTGGCGGACCGATGCGGACTGGAGAAGATCAAGACCATCGGCGATGCGTATATGGCAGTCGCCGGACTTCCCGTTCCCGTCTCCGATCACACCATCCGTGCCGCGCGCATGGCGCTGGAAATGATCGACGTGATGGAGAAGTTCAATCACGAGTTCGACCATCATCTGCACATCCGCATCGGCATCAGCACCGGCTCAGCTGTTGCCGGCGTCATCGGAAAACGGAAATTCGTCTACGACCTCTGGGGCGATGTCGTCAACACCGCGAGCAGAATGGAATCGCACGGAGTGCCCGACCGCATTCAGATCACCGACACCATGAGGAAGGATCTCGGGAAACAATTCCTCTGCGAAGAGCGCGGTCTCATCGACATCAAAGGAAAAGGGGAAGTGAACACCTGGTTCCTTAACGCGGAGGACAGAGAATATGCCTATGTCTCCACCTCCGAATGAGCGATGGGAAAGTAAAATGTAGGTCGGATTGCCAATCCGACCCTTATTTACAGTACTGAGCGATGCTCAGTACCGTAATTTCATCACGCAATAGAACCCTGATCCTTAAAGATCTGATCATTCAAAATTCCATTCATGTTTTACGTCCAATCATTTCAACAAGGAGAATCACATGCTTTATACAATCGCCGTAATCCTGCTCATTCTTTGGCTTCTTGGTGTCGTCACATCATATACCATGAACGGTTTCATCCACGTGCTGCTGGTGATCGCCATTATCACGGTGCTGCTTCGCGTGATCCGCGGTGAGAATATCATCAAAGGAAAGAACTGATATGCCGGAATCGGACGGGCGGCAATGGTATCAGGGTTCCGTTGATTCCATTATAAAGGAGCTCGGCACAACTGAAGCGGGATTGTCTTCCGCTGATGCATCTGCACGCCTTGCCGCGGATGGACCGAACACGCTGCATGGAATGAAACGGATCAATCCGTTGATGATCTTTCTCCGTCAATTCCACAGCGTCATCATCTGGGTGCTCATCGCCGCCGGAGTGCTGTCGTTCATCCTTCACGAATCGGTAGATGCTTATGCAATTCTCGCTATTGTCTTTCTGAATGCTGTTATCGGATTCATTCAGGAATACAATTCTGAACGTTCCATTGCTGCGCTGAAAAAAATGACCGCGCCGCATGCCCATGTACAGCGCGGCGGGAAGACCATCTCCATCAGCGCGTCGCACGTTGTGAAGGGCGATATTCTAGTCCTCGCCGCGGGTGACCTCGTCTCCGCAGATGCGCGTCTTCTCAAAGTGTCATCGCTCTCCTGCATCGAATCATCATTAACGGGTGAATCCGTACCGGTAGAAAAGAAATTGGAATTGTTCGATCAGAAGAATGTGCAGCTGGGGGACCGGGTGAATATGGTCTTTATGGGGACGAGTATTGCCGGCGGTACGGCGCTCGCTGTTGTTGTCGCCATCGGGATGAATTCGGAACTCGGCCGCATCGCCTCCCTGATAGAATCCGCAGATGATGATGAAGGGACCCCGCTCGAAAAGAAACTCGAGTCATTCGGAACCATCCTCGTCTGGTCCACACTCGGAATTGTGGTGCTGATGTTCGGTCTCGGTTTCCTGCGGGGAACGGACCTCTTTGAATTGTTCATGACCTCCGTCGGTCTTGCTGTGGCAGCCGTTCCCGAAAGTCTGCCTGCGGTCGTCACGGTTGCGCTCGCGCTTGGAGTCCGCCGCATGTCTCGCAGAGGAGCACTCGTCCGGAAATTATCCGCGGTGGAAACGCTCGGCTCCACGTCCGTCATCTGCACGGATAAGACCGGAACACTCACGCTCGGCGAGATGACGGTCCGCGCGTTGTTCGTCCCCGGCACTTCGTATGAAGTGACAGGCGAAGGATATGGTCCCACTGGTGAAGTGACGGCGAACGGTGCAAAGACGGATGTAAAGAACGATGCACAGCTGCGCGAGCTTTCCTCCATTCTGATCGGCTGCAATAATTCACATCGAAAAGAAAAAGAAGGAGTCTGGTCCGTTCTCGGCGATCCGACCGAAGGGGCAATGCTCACCGCAGGGATCAAAGCAGGGTCTGACCTTACGGTGATGGATAAAGAAATGCCGAAAATGCACGAATTTCCCTTTGATTCCGATAGAAAACGAAGTTCGGTGATACGAACAGGAAGCGACGGCAAACTGTACATTCAAATGAACGGTGCTCCCGGTCCGCTCCTGGAGCGGTGCACCCAACTGCTCTCCAAAGAAGGTATTCGCGCCATCACTGAACAGGACCGGAAAGATATCCTTTCGAATACATCCGAAATGGCGAAACGTTCACTGAGGGTCCTCGGTTCAGCGTATGGTTCAATGGAAAAGACCGATGCCGCCGGGATGACGATCGAATCAGTAGAGAAGGATCTGATCTTTGCCGGACTTTGCGGTATGTACGATCCGCCAAGGGTCGGAGCAAAAGATTCGGTCGCCGATTGCCGGAAAGCAGGCATCCGTGTTGTGATGATCACGGGGGACCATGCAGAGACGGCCGCCGCCATCGCGCGCGAGATCGGCATCGAAACGGAGAATGAAGAGACCGTCACGGGAGCGCAGCTCGAAACAATTTCCGATGACGAACTTTCGAAAAAGATCTCTACCATCTCTGTCTGCGCGCGCGTCACCGCGGAACATAAACTGCGCATCATCAAAGCGTGGAAGTCGAATGACGCTGTTGTGGCAATGACGGGGGACGGAGTAAATGATGCACCGGCGATCAAAGGTGCGGATATCGGTATCGCCATGGGAAAGTCCGGCACCGAGGTCGCGAAGCAGGCATCGGATATGATCATCACGGATGATAATTTTTCCACCATCAAAGCGGCGGTGGAGGAAGGACGCGGCATCTATGATAACATCACGAAAACGCTGCAGTATCTTCTGGCGGGAAACACCGGTGAACTGATACTGATGGCGGTCTGTGTTGCGGCGGGGCTCCCGATGCCGCTTCTGCCGATCCATCTGTTGTGGATCAATCTTGTGACAGACGGACTCCCGGCATTGTGTCTCGCAGCCGATCCGATCGATCCGGATGTGATGGACCGTGCACCGCGGAAACGTTCAGCGAATATAGCGGACCGATCGTTCTTTACATCCGTTCTTATTACCGGATCGCTGACGGCATTCATTTCCCTTTCGGTCTATATCTATATGCTGAACACGTCCAGCGCATCCGAAGCGCGGACCTATACGTTCGCCGTACTGGTGATCGCAGAACTGCTCCGTTCGTTCGGCGCACGAAGCGCCGTGAAGCCGATCTGGAAGATCCCGTTCTTTTCCAATATCAACCTGGTGATCGTTGTCTCCGTTTCCATCGGGATACAGGTCATCAGCGAACACAGCGGACTGCTGATGCGAATTCTCAAGACATCGCCGGTGCCGTACAGTGACTTTCTTCTGCTGTTCCTTATCGGCTCCATTCCGTTGATCGTTCTTGAGATGATGAAAATGTTCAGGGAACCGCGGGCGGGTGAGAAGAGTTAATCCTTCTTTCATCCTTTCGATCTATTACTATTGCTTTCACTGCTCCGTACACTGCACCATTGTGTATCACATCCGGCACCTCCCGTACAACGGGTAACCTTCACGCAGACCGGAACACGGTTATACCGCACGAAGATCATCATAGAAAAAATAATGGACGCTGACCGGAAAAATAATTCACTCCGTCACCGGTGACGACGGACTCAGAGAAGCGGCGGACCTTATTGCAGTCGAATATGATGGTGTAAGCACAGCACCAACAACGGAATATTAAAAAGGAACGACCATGAAAACCAATGCTGAACTGCAAAAAGATGTACAGGATGCCATCAAATGGGAACCGCTGCTGCACGCCGCCGAGATCGGTGTTATTGTGAAGGACGGTATCGTCACACTCACCGGAACAGTGGACAGTTATTCCAAGAAACTGGAAGCGGAAGATGCCGCGAAGAATGTCGCCGGAGTCTCCGCTGTCGTCGAGAAGATCGAGATCAAATATGTCGGCGTCTGGACGAAGAAGGATGATGCTGATATCGCAACATCAGTACTCAACGCCCTGCGGTGGAATTGGCAGATCCCGAAGGACAAAGTAAAAGTGACCGTGGAAAAAGGATGGGTCACGCTCGACGGTGAACTGCAGTGGAATTATCTGAAAGAGATCGCGAAGGATACCATCGTTCATCTGAAAGGTGTCACCGGCGTCTCCAACAACATCAGCATCAAATCACTCTCCGAAGACCTGATCGAGAAAAAGGACATTGAAAGCGCATTGAAGCGGAACTGGTCCATCTATGATCAGGATATCACCGTAAAGGTCGCGGGGCATAAAGCGACGCTGACCGGGACCGTTGATTCGTGGTATCAGAAAGAAGAGGCCGGCCGCATTGCATGGAAAGCCCCGGGAGTCTGGTCCGTGGATAATGAACTTGTCGTCGATTATACTTACGAAATAGCCCTGTAATACGCTGCGGGAGGCGGGATCCTTCCGGCAGTCTTTATTCATTCTCTCAGTGTGTGTTTCGGCGGATGCTTGCTTTGCCGCAGGTATTCGCCGGACGCACAGTGCTTACTTCAATCACTCATAAAGGAATTCCAATGAAAAAATTACTGATCCATCTGCTGCTGGCATTCTCGCTGTTTGCTCTGCAGCTGTCATTCTCGCAGACCAGTGCGACACAGACCGTGACGCTGCAGGTTAGCAGCATTCAAAAACTGACGGTATCCGGGAATCCTGCCCCGCTCATCATCATATCCGGAGCAGCCGGTGTAGAAGGACTCACGACCGTAACGGATGCGACGACCACCTACAGCGAAACACACAACAGCGCTTTGCCGATGAAGATCACCGCGGGGATCGACATCGTTCTCGGCACAGGATATACACTGCAGATCGGTCTTGCCAGCACGAAAGGGACAAGTTCCGGAAGCGTTGACATCTCGAATGCCACCACTGCCGTGACCGTTGTAACGGCGATCGCCAAAGGATCAGACAATGCCAAAGTGATCACGTATACATTTTCCGCCACGGCAACGGCGGGAATACTGGCATCAACAACAAAAACAGTCACGCTCACCATTACCAGCTGAACCCGGCATCATTCTGTGCTGCAGGAACATGGTGAAAGGATCT
>CALROS020000069.1:0-7388 GCA_943369855.1 Chitinophaga pinensis
AAGGATGGTCCGTTTCTCTTCGATGGTCACATCCACAACATACAGAAAAGGATGTTCAGGCGACCAGAGTTTCATATTGTCGATCGGCAGTTCGAACGAGAGGTATTCTGTTGCATGATCGCTGATCATCATCTGAGCATCAACGATCGGTGATACTGCCTCACCGGAACGTTTCTCGAAGATGCTGGCGGAAACGAGGAGTGATTCTCTCTTGAACTCAAGATTTTCGATCCACACCCGTAGTTCGGCGGTGAAACGCTCGATGTGCGGAATGACTTGCACAAGTTTTACACGCGCACCGCCGGTGCAGATGAGCGACACGTCGCCCCAGATCCCCGGCGTATAGATCTCCTTCTCCTGATCCCTCCCCACGGCACTCTCCGGCGGAAGTGTTGAACGAACTCCGACACGGACGATCAATTCATTCGGTCCTTCGGAATGAAGGAACGGATTCAGCAGATATTCCTGCGACGTATAGCAGCTGATGGAACCGCCAACATGTTCGCCGTTCAGCCACACGTCGGTGCCGAACATGCTTTGCGCGATCTTCAAGTGAACGAATGTTAACGGAGTGAGCTGGTCGAGTGTAAAGATCGTTCTATAATAATGGAAATCGAATGACTGCCATTCGTACGGCGGCTCGGCCATGTCCACCACCGCGGGGACCGCAACGGCGGAGCGGAACTCTGACGGGATGACATCTTCAGTTCCGCCGGTAATGTCCCACTGTCCGTTCAGCGAAAAGATATTCCGAGGTATGGTGCTGTTAATGGTGTATCGATTGATCATTACTGTGGTTTACTTCCCGTGTGATCGTTGTTGAAGCCAGCCGCCGGTGAATCCGGCGCGTTTAAGACCGTTCACAATGTACGGGTTCTTTTTCATCACTTCCCAGATAAAATTGTTCCGGTAATTCTCGATCATCAGCGCGATCGGTCCCTGATCGATGCCGAGATAATCCTTGTCGAACCACCCGTTCGGCGTTGCCGGTGTGATATAGGTGGGATTGAACGAATCGACGAATCCGTACTTCGTCCAGACCTTTTCACCGTATTTGTTCCGGATCGCTTTCAATGCCGGGATGACGATCTCCGGTGCAAATGCGATCGAACCTCCCGCCGCTGTCGGTGCGATCGTTCCGTCATCCAGCTGTTCCTCCGCTCCGGTACCGCGCGCCGAATATGAACGGAAATCCCGTTTGATGCCGTTCACTGTAAAGATCGTATCCTTCGGACCGTCGCACGCCGTCATTCCCCAGATGGAATCGGAATAATCGATCCACTTGTTCGGATTCAGCGTTGCATAGGTTCGGTGGATGTATGTTGCTCTGCGCGAATTCTCGAAATAATCGATCCCTTTGTTCTTCATGTAGCCGTCCTGGATCCCGCGGAAATCGATCCACACATGCGAGTATTGATGACCGAACAACGCCATGAAGCTCAGATACTCCTGACCATAATGGTTCGCCCAGAGATATTTCTCGTTGAATGCACCCCATGCTTCATCACTCACAGGATGGGTCGGCGAACCCATTGCCAGCACATACAACAGCATCGCTTCCGTGTATCCGAACCATATCCATTTGTGGAAGCCCTCTTCCGGTTTCCACGCCATCGGGATCCCCTTGCGCCCGTCCGTCATCCATTTCCAGTCCACTCTTCGATAGAGTGAATCGGCGAGTGAGCGGATCTCTTTTTCTTCAGGAGTGTTCTTATCATAATAGGATTGTGCGAAGAGAACGCCGCACATCAACAGACCGGTATCGATGGACGATAATTCACAATTCCATTCGCGGAGTCCGTTCTTCTTTTTCAGAAAATGGTAATAGAATCCTTTATACCCTGCGGTGTTGGTCTTATCTGGGCTTTGAGGAAGATTCCAAAAATAACGGAGTGTGTTGAGTGTCCGTTCGACCGCTTCACTACGGGTGATCGTTTTTTGTTCCACAGCTACTGGATATGTCGTCAATGCAAATCCGACCGCTGCGATGCTTGCCGGGGACCAGTCCGTCGGCCATCGGTCGGGTGTGAGTCCGTTCTCTTTCGGCGTTACATCAAGGAACCATTGGAGCGTTCTCTGCTGAAGCGTATCGAGGAACGGGTCCCACTGCTTCGGTGATTGCGGGGACAGGGACTGTACTGCGAGAAAAAGGAATATGATTTTTTTCATCGGACCGAGCGTTGATTGTTTATTTGACCAGGATCATTCGTTTCGTGATGGATACTTGTTCCGTCGTAAGCGTATAGAAATAGACCCCGCTGGACAGGGATCGCGCACCAGGTGTGAACGAGATCTGATGGAGACCGGCTGACTGTGTTCCGTTCACCAATGTTTCGATCTCGCGTCCCAGCACATCATGGACGGTCATCCGTACCATGGATTCATGCGGTAGTTCGTAATTGATCATCGTCGACGGGTTGAACGGATTAGGATAATTCTGCGACAGCACAAAATGTTCGGGAAGTGTTTTCGTTTCGTCCACTCCCGTTACTTTTTGAAATCCTGCACGCTGAAGTCCAAGCTGGATATACGGACTCTTCATGAACGTATTCCAGACACGCTGTGTGAAATAATTCTCGATCATCAGCACGATCGGTCCCTGATCGATGCCGATGTAATCCGTACCGAACCAATTCTTTTGAGGATTGAATGCATCGCGGAATCCGTACGGTCCCCACAATCTCGTCTCTGTTCCGACGCAATAATTATTATACATCGCTTTCAGTGCCTGAAGACCTTCCTGCGGTGCGAATGCGATGGATCCTCCCGGTGCCGTCGGATTGATCGTGCCGTCATCCCCCTGTGCCGGTGGTGCTCCGCGCGCAGCATATCCCCCCTGCACATCCGATGCCGTGATCCCCCAAATGGAATCCGAGTACGCTTTGAATCCGCCCGGATTCGCTTTGCTGTACGCACGTTGTGCGAGGGTTGCGCGGCGCGAATTTTCGAAATAATCGAGTCCGTGACCGCTCATCACTTTGTCACGAATGCCGCGGAAGTCCACCCAGCAGTGCGAATACTGATGTCCGAACAGCGGCGGAAAATTCACATATTGATACCCGTAATAGGAAGTGAAATTGTATCCGCTCGTCCACGCATCCCATAGACTCGGATCGATCGGATAGGTCGGCGAACCGAGACCCATAATATAGATGATCATTCCTTCGTTATAACCGATCCACCACGAATTCAGCCAGCCCGTTTCCGGATGCCATCCCATGTTGATCGCAATACCGTTGTTCCTCGCAGCATCGAAGTTCACCCGGCGGTAGATGGAATCGGCATACGCTCTGATATTTTGCTCTGTTGTTGTCGAGCCGTCGAAGTATTGCTGAGCATGGAGGATGCCGGCAAGTAAAAGACCCGAATCAATGGTAGAAAGTTCGGATTTCCATTCTCTGACCTTGGTATCCATAGTAAGGAAATGATAGAACCAACCGAGCCGTCCGATGGTACCGCTCGCTGCATATCCTTGAGGACCGGTCCAGAACGTCATGAGTGTGGTCAGCACACGGTCGGCAGCGGCTTCGCGGGTGACCCAATTATAATCAGCGGCGACGCAGATGCTGGAGAGACCGAAACCTACTGAAGCGATACTGCTCGGGGACCAAGTCGCGCTTCGGTCCTTGATCAATCCGTTGGCGGGATTGGCTTCATTCCAGAAGAAATCGAATGCCTTCCTCTGCACCATCCTGAGGAATGTGCTGTCCTGCGGGGAAATGGGTGAAAGCGGTTGAGAGAATGAGGATGATGTACCGAGAATAATGAGAAGAGCTAATATTTTTTTCATACACCGATCCGCGTTATGATACTGCGTTAGAATAGGAGCGGCATATCAAACGGTCATTTGATATGCGGAGAAGTAAAACCAAGTTTCTTCAATCCCTGCTGCACTTCGGGAGCACTCATGAAGAGTTTCCAGATGAGCCCGCTCCGGTAATTCTCGATCATCACTATGATCGGTCCCTGATCGATCGCCAGATGACTTTCTGCGGTCCACCCTTGTGTTTCATTGAACGCATCGACAAATCCGTACTCGCTCCAGAGTCTGTCCCCAAGATCATCATAGAAATGTCTCAATGCCTTCATGGAATTTTCCGGAGTGTACGGGAACGAACTCAGCGCTGCGGTCGGGGAGATCGTTCCGTTATCCTCACCGGGAGCATTGGCCGCATAACCGTCGTACGTATCACTCGCCGTCAATCCCCAGCAGTTCTCTCCGTATCCTTTGAACGATTTCGGATTCTGAATGCAGTATGCTCGGTTGATGAGCGTGTGATTCGTGTTCTGCTCCCAATAATCCGCATAGCGGTCCTTCAGTCCGCGAGGATCGAGTCCGAGGAAAGAATAATGCGAGAAGAACAGCGGTCCGCCGAACTCGAAGCCCAGCGCCAGTTTCATCCCGTAATAATTCTTTCCGTTCATGAAGTGCTCTGACGCTGTCCACCCGTTATGATATACCTTCGGTTCGATCGAGGACCTATCACTCGATGCTGCAAGCACATACGTGATCAGACATTCATTGTATCCCCGGATGGGATTGTTCATCGCCCATCCGGCGTTCGGACTCCAATGCCAGTAGAGTACATCCTGACCGTTCTGTGTGAACCAATTCCATTCCACCGCGTTCCACAGTGTGTCGATCCTTCTCCGAAGTTCTTCTTCAATAGGATGGTCTCGATCGAAATATTGCCTCGCACTGAGGAGTCCCTGAAAAAGATATGCGGTCTCAACAATATCCGCACCGTCGTCATTGCTGCTGAACGGGATCGTCTTTCCCGTCGCACCGTTCATCCAATGCGGGAATGCGCCGTGATAGGTTTCCGCGGCCGACAGGAACTTCACCGTGCGGAGAATGAATTTCGTTGCTGTATCTCTCGTGATCCAGTTCCGTTCCGCCGCAATGATCACACTCATCACACCGAATCCTGTCCCTCCCACCGCAGCGACCTCATGACCATAACCGAAATTCGTATCGCTCCGTTCTCGCGCCATTCCGCTGACTGGGTCGGAAAAATCCCAAAAGTACCGGAACGTCTGACGCTGGACGATATCAAGAAGAGCACTGTCGGAAAGATCATGCTGCCGAACGAGAGGAGGTCGTCCATCTGAATACTTCGCACAACTTGAGGCAAACAATACAATGATCGTGCAGAACACCAACGGAAGGAGCGAACGTATGGTCTTCAGCACGATCATGGATGGTCTTGAGAAGTGATCATTGATACGGTCATGTGGGATCATTTTCCCATGACGATACGGACATCCACAGTGGCACCCTTCTTCGCTTTCGGCAGCGTCACAGAACGTTTCGATCCCTCGAGCACGATCGATCTACCGTCCAACGTCACTGTTGCAAGTCCGCTGTCAACATGGTCGGGATTCTCAATGGAGATGAGATATACCGCGCCCCGGAACAAACGCTGTACCGAGTATGAACCCCATGCCGATGGAATGCACGGCTCAACAACGAGTCCTTTGTGTGATGCTTTCACTCCCAGGATCCCTTCAACACCTCCTTTGAACAGCCAGGCGGCGGAGCCGGAATACCACGTCCATCCCCCTTTTCCGTAGAAGCGGGAATCGGGACCTTCAATATTTCCCGGTGTCACATACGGCTCTGCAACATACTCTTTCGGATTCTCGCAGAGGCGGATCGGATTGATCTTGGAGAATAATCTGAATGCGGCTTCCGAACGGCCGAGTTTCGCTGCCGCAAGAACGGACCATGTGGCAGCATGTGTGTACACACCGCCGTTCTCACGCATGCCGGCCGCGTAGCGGGTCAAATATCCGACATCGGAATCGGGCGTTTTGTATGCGGGTTTCACCAACAGCGTGCCGTTCTTTCCTTCAAGATCATGTTCCACAACATCAAAGACTTGCTCTGCCCGTTTCGCATCCGCAACATCACCGAGCACAGCCCATGTCTGCGTATTGAGCCAGACCTTCCCTTCGGTATTCTTTGCACTGCCGATCTTTTCTCCATTATCTTTCGTCGCGCCGTAATAATACTTCCCGTCCCATCCGTGTTTATTCAGATCCTTCTTTAACTTTGCGGCTCTGGCTGTATATTTTTTGGCGCGGGAAGAATCCTTCATCATCGAAGCGATCACAGCAAAGTCCAGCAGAATGCGGTGGAGGAATTGGCCGAGCCATATGGACTCGCCTTTCCATTTCAATCCTACCGCACTGAGTCCGTCATTCCAATCACCGGCGCCGATGAACGGAAGTCCCCGTTTGCTGATCCTGGTCAACACTTTTTCGATCGCTCTGCAGCTGTGATCGTACATGGTCGAACCTTTTTTGTCATCAAGGAACGGCTCTTTCGCTTTCAGGATCGCCGTATCACCGGTCTCTTCCACATAAATACCGAGGATGTACGGAAGCCAGAGCAGGTCATCCGTCATTTCGGTCGGATGCCCGACCTCGGAGAGCGGATGCCACCAATGATAGACCGTTCCGTCCTTGAATTGATGACGAGCATGCAGACGCAACTGGTCTGCTGTTCTCTGCGGTTCGATCGGCAGGAAGATCTGACTGTCCTGCAGCTGATCGCGGAATCCGAATGCACCGCCGGTCTGATAATATCCCGTCCTTCCCCACAACCGTCCCGCGATCGCCTGATACTGGAGCCAGGGATTCAGAATGGTATTCATGGACGCATCGGGCGTCTTAATCTGGAAACGGGATAACAGTTCCCGCCACATTGCTTTTACATCGGCGAGCGCCTCTTTCGCTTTTTCAACATTCACGAACTGACCGATCAGCTTCTTCACTTCGGCATTGTTCTTTCCTGCTCCCACAGCGAAGACGAGTGTCTTCGATTCGCCGGGATTCAGTTCCACATTCACCTTCAGACTCGCGATCGCATCGAGCCAGTCGCCGGATTGTTCTCCGGTCGTTCCCTGTTCTACGGCGATAGGATTCACTTCACTGCGGTACATTCCCATGAATGATTCTTTGTCCGCATCGAACGACGCCGGCTGTTCACTGCAGCTGTGGAATGCCACATATTCCCAGTTGCGGTTCCAATGCGCTTTATCGGAAGGGACCTCCCACAGACGCTTGGTGGCGATGATCGATTTCAGTGATGCATCATACGCGGTCTTGATGAACGTGCGGTGGAACTCTCGGTGCCAGTCCGGCGCAGCGCCGAGGTTCCATTCAAAATAGGTGAAGAGCTGAAGCGAACGCGGTGCTGCTGAATTGTTGGTGAGCGTGACAAGCCATAGTTCGATCGCATCCTTGCGCGGGACGAACATCGTCCAATCGGATGAGATCCCTTCGTTCTTCGATTCGATCGTTGTATAACCGATGCCGTGCTTTACGGAGTACTGTTCCGGTTCTTTGCAGACAGGTTTCCATGCGGCGGACCAGAATGACCT
>CALROS020000070.1:0-7298 GCA_943369855.1 Chitinophaga pinensis
GAATGGAAAGATCGGACGTCTCGCAATAGATCTCACGGAGCGGGAGTTCCGTCTGGTCCAAAAATCGGACCGAGTCGCCGAGCCATTCGATACTGTTCATGAGATATTTAAACCGCAAAGACGCTAAGGCGCAAAGATATTGTTGATCTCGGCGACTCAGCGTCTTGGCATGAGATGAGAGAAATTATTCGTCGAATTTTGACAACGCTTTGAATTCGCGGAACCGGTCCTGGATCTTCAGATAGGAGAGATCACGGAGACCTTCTACGGATACTTTCTCAACACAGAATGATGCCATCGTGCTTCCATAGATGACCGCACGTTTCATATTCTCGAAGGAAAGATCATCCGTCTTGGCAAGCCACGCGGTGAATCCCGATGCGAACGTATCACCGGCACCGGTCGGATCGAAGATATCTTCGAGCGGATATGCTGGAGCGGAGAAGATCTGTTCATCATGGAACAACAGCGCACCGTGCTCCCCTTTTTTGATGATGAGCGTCTTCGCACCCATTGCACGGATCTTCTTCGCAGCGCGAAGAAGATTATGGTCATTCGCAAGCAGACGGGCTTCGGAATCGTTGAGGATGAAGACATCGAAGAACGGAATGGTCTTCATCAGCTCTTCTTTTTTGGTGTCGATCCAAAAATTCATCGTATCGCCGACCACAAGCGTCGGTTTCTCCACCTGTTCCAACACTCTGCGCTGAAGTACAGGATCGATGTTTCCTAAGCAGATATATTTTGTCTTTTTGTAGGACTCGGGGATCTTCGGATTGAATTGTTCAAAAACGTTCAGGTTCAGGGAGAGTGTGTCGCGGTTGTTCAGATCGTAATGATACCGGCCGGACCAGCGGAAGGTCTTCGCCTCTTTCACAACTTCGAGTCCCGTAAGATCCACGCCGCGTTCATTCAGAAAATCAATCGCCGTCTGGGGATAATCTCCGCCGACAACTCCCACGAGACGGACGGGGGTTGTGAAATAGCTTGCGGCAAGAGCAATATACACTGCGGAACCGCCGAGCACGTCATTCGCTTTTCCGAAGGGGGTTTCAATATCATCGATCGCGACCGATCCGACAACTAAGATAGACAAGGTAATTTCTCCTGATTCGAGTACATACGAAAAAAAACTTGGTCTGCCTCTTCAGGGACAGCCAAGTTGACGGGGTAATATTACAAAATTATCTCTGAAAATTCCGCTGTTTTTTTTCCGCTCACGATAAAATCGTGGATGAGCTGGAGCGCCTGCATCTGTCCCGGCCATACGCAGAGTGCTTTTGCCTGTTCGATGGTGTACCAGCCGAACTGGTAATGTTCCTCCGACAGTATTGGATCGGTCCGTGGCGGAACCTGGGCGGCGAAGATAACGGTATGATTCACGGTATCATTCCGCACAGCATAGAATGTATTCATGTGCGGAACGACCCAGAACTTTTGAGGGACATATCCGGTCTCCTCTTTCATTTCACGCAATGCTCCCTGCACAGCGGTCTCACCCTTTTCGATGGACCCGGTGACGATCTGCCATGCATCAGGATACGCCGGTTCATCTTTTGAACGGCGGAGCATCAGATACAGCGGTTGTTTGTTGTCGAAGGAGAAGATACACGCTTCGATGATATTGCAGACAATGTTCGGCATTAACGTTCTCTCGTTCGTTCACTCTTTTCTTTTTTTTCACTTTTTTCGTTCTTCAAAAGATCGATCTCATCCCGCGTCAATTTTCTCAGCTTCCCTTCCTGAAGTTCGTCGAGCTGCAGTTTCCCGATGGCGATGCGTTTCAATTCGATGACGGGGAATCCGACCTTCTCGAACATCCTGCGGATCTGCCGGTTCTTCCCTTCCACGATGACGATCTCACACTCCGAGATATTATTCTCGGAATACATCTTCGAGATGCGCGCAGGAAGCGTCGTGTACCCTTCCTCGATCTCGACTCCTTCGGCAAGTTCACTCAGCACTTCACGTGAAAGTGTCCCTTCGCAGACGACGTGATACGTCTTCGGGAATTTCGATGCGGGATTCGTCAGTTTCTCACCGAGCTGTGTATCGTTCGTGATGAGCAGTGCGCCGCTCGTTTCCTTGTCCAATCGTCCCACGGGAAAAAGATGTCCCACATCTTTCGTCAACTGCTGATCCTTCAGCAGATCGTAGACGGTCTTTCGTCCCCGCTCATCCACCCGCGTCGTGACGACATCAGCCGGTTTGTTCATCAGCAGATAGACGAATGTCTTATCCTTCTTGACCAGATCACCTTTTACCGAGATCTTATCCTTCAGCGGATCGACACGGAATGCGGGCGACGTGATCACTTTTCCGTTCACCGTCACCGCTCCGTCCGCGACAAGTTTTTCCGCCTGACTGCGGGAGCTGAATCCTAATTTCGAGAGAGCACGCGGCAGACTCACCACGCGTTTTATGTTTGACGATCTCATCATATATCCATCAATCCTTTCACTCCGCCCCGTCCCCGCGCTGCGCGGACTGCGTTCCTAATTGCCTGTGATGCTGCTTCTGCCGCCAGTTCAGCGACAAAATCGATCGGTGCTGTTACTTCTCCAGTGGAAAGTGCGAACGATACATCGCCGTCGAATGTGGTGTGACACGGATGGATCGCGCGGGACATTCCGTCGTGCACACGCTGTGCAACTCGGAACGTATCCGATTTTCCCAGTTTCGCATTCGATGCAACGACAACGAGCGTCGTATTTGTATTGCGTGACAATAAGCGGTCGTTATTGAAAAGATCAAGCCGTTCCGCCTGCGAAAAAAACTTCCCGTTCACATTAGCACCTGAGATAACGGAACCGTCAGCATCAATAATATCACCTACTGCATTGACAACAGCAAATGCCCCGACGACAAGTTCTCCTTTCTTGATCGAAGAAGAACCAACGCCCCCTTTCATTGCCTTTTCAAATCCGTTCCATTTCCCGACAACAGCGCCGGTACCGGCACCAACACTTCCCTGTTCAATTACGGTCGAGGCATTCAGACACGCTTCGTAAGCATTGTCCGCGACCGGAAAGACTGACGAACTGCCGAGATTGAGATCGAAAATGATCGCCTGCGGAACGATCGGCACCGTCACCCAGGGAGTCTTGTAACCGACCTCGCGTTCAGCCAGAAATTTCATTACACCGTTGGCTGCGCCGAGTCCGTATGCGCTGCCGCCGGAAAGAAGGATCGCATGAACCTCCTGCATCTGTTTATCAGGAGCAAGGAGCGCAAGTTCGCGTGAACCGGGAGATGAACCGCGGACCTCGCAGCTCGCCACGGTCTTCGACGGACACAGTATCACGGAACAACCGGTGATGTTCTTCTCATCGGTGTACTGACCGACACGGATACCCGGGACATCTGTGATCATAATTTTATGTGAGAAAGGATGACACCGCACGCCATCGCGGCGTTGAGTGATTCCGCTTTGCCGAACTGCGGAATGAGGATCTTCTGATCCGCCAGTGATGATACTTCGGGAGAGACACCGTGCGATTCGCTGCCGATAACAACGACTGAGCGATCGGAGAATGAGACCGTCCGTAGATCTTTGCTGTCGGTCAATTCTGTGGAATAGATCGAATACTTTTGTTTTTTGCAAAGTGTCAGGAATTGTTTCAGGTCCGCATCATCATCAACGGGAAGGTGGAACAGCGAACCCATTGTCGCGCGTACCACTTTAGGATTGTACAATTCAACGGAATTCTTTCCGATCACCACCGCATCCACGCCGAACCAGTCGCAGGTGCGGATGATCGTCCCGAGATTTCCCGGATCGTTGATACCGTCCAGAACTACGATGAGGGACTTCGGCTTTTCAAAGACGGGAGCGATGTATTGTGCGCCGGAGAATTTCGGCAGCACGGCAACGATCCCCTGCGCACTGACAGTGTCCGCGATGGAATCGAGCTCTTTTGACTTTACCGCGTATGTTCTACGCGCATGATCCTGAAGCCATGAAAGGAGCTTCTTATTCTCTACTCTCAATTCATCATATAGAACGGTATCGATGGCAACGCCCGAATTCGCCGCTTCCTGAATGGACTTCCATCCTTCTACGATGAATGTGCCGGCTTCTTCGCGGTATTTCTTTTGCTGCAGCAGTTTGATATCCGCTAATTGTTGTTTCGTGATCGGGTTCATTCGTACACTCCCCAAACTCCCCGGAGCGTATCCGAGATCTCACCGACGGAAGCGTATTCTTCCACCGCACTCAAAATGAATGGGATGACATTCTCGTTACCCTGTGCGGCGGACTTCAATTGAGCGAGAATGGAAATGACCTTTTCGTTGTTCCGGCGCGAACGGACTGCTTGAAGCGACTTGATCTGTTCTTCACGGATCGATTCATCGACCTTCAGCAGCTCTTCCATCTGATGTTCTTCAATGATGAATTCATTCACACCGACGATGATCTTTTGTTTCTCATCGATGGCGCGCTGATATTTATATGCGCTGGCGGCGATCTCCGTTTGAAAATAATTCTGTTCGATCGCTTTCACCGAGCCCCCCATCGCATCGATCTTCGCAAGATACTCCTTCGCGCGGTCTTCGATCTCATTCGTCAGCGATTCCACATAATACGAACCGGCCAAAGGATCGACCGTCTCCGTAACGCCGGATTCGAATCCGATCACTTGTTGCGTCCTGAGCGCTAACCGTGCCGAAGCTTCGGTCGGAAGCGCAAGTGCTTCATCTTTCGCATTCGTGTGAAGGGATTGTGTCCCGCCGAGAACGGCAGAAAGCGCCTGGAGCGTTACGCGAGGAACATTCGTATCGATCTGCTGAGCCGCCAGTGATGAACCGGCTGTCTGTGTATGAAAACGCAGTTTCATTGAATCGGGATTCTTCGCGTTGAATTCCTCTTTCATGATGGTCGCCCAGAGACGGCGGGCCGCACGGAACTTCGCCACTTCCTCAAACAGATTGTTATGCGCATTGAAGAAGAACGAGAGTCTTGGACCGAATGTATCCACGTCCAATCCTGCTTGGATCGCTGAACGGACATACTCTTTAGCATTAGCGAGCGTAAACGCGAGTTCCTGCACGGCAGTGGAACCGGCTTCGCGGATGTGATATCCGCTGATGGAGATCGTATTCCACGACGGCAGATTCGTGCTGCACCATGCGAATGTGTCCGTCACCAAGCGCATCGACGGCTGCGGAGGATAGATATACGTCCCGCGCGCAATATATTCTTTCAGGATGTCGTTCTGGATAGTCCCGGAGATCTTCGTGAGATCAGCGTTCTGTTTTTTAGCGAGTGCAACATACATGCAGAGAAGAATTGCCGCTGTAGCGTTAATGGTCATCGATGTGGTGATCTTCTGCAGTTCGATACCGTCAAAAAGGATCTCCATATCCGCCAGCGTATCGATCGCCACACCGACCTTCCCCACTTCACCCTGGCTCATCGCATGATCAGAGTCATATCCTATCTGTGTCGGCAGATCAAAAGCGACGGAAAGTCCCGTCGTTCCCTGGGATAACAGATATTTATATCGTTCGTTGGACTGTTTCGCATTCCCGAATCCTGCATACTGGCGCATTGTCCACAATCTTGAACGGTACATGGAAGGATGCACACCCCGTGTGAACGGAAATGCACCCGGTTCCCCCAGCGGATGCGACGTTCCGGCATCGGCCGGGCCGTAGGATTGTTTGACGGGAATATCAGAATCTGTCTTGAATTGCTTCGACGACATGTGTTCCGCAGAAGAAATGATTGGTGAGTGACCGGTGGAATGAAAATAAGAAAGATGAGGACAAGATGAAACAGGTAAGAACGTAATTCCGTCCCTGGAAAATATGATAATGATCTCTCGCAAAGCCGCCAAGTCGCAAAGAGAATTGATTATCGATCATCAATCGTATTTGGCGTTATTTCGAGAGGTATAATGTTTCTTGATATTTCAATCGACAGGATAAAGAATTTTGATTACGCTGCTCTGCAATTTACATCCGAGGCGTCCCTGAAGAGTCCTTCGGACTTTTGGAACCCGTCATCTTCATGCAGGGAGTTGTGGAGCTGCCCCGGCACTCTTCAATCCGGGGTCTGCGATAATGACCGGTTAAACGACATCTTTAGTGACTCCCTTCTACACAATTTTACACGGAATCATTTCATCTTCATTATAAGAGTAGACAGCGCACAATCGATGATACCCATCGGCGATAATGACTTTTCCATTGATCTGATCTCTCACTAGAAGAATCGGCGATAATTTTTTTTCATCCTTTATTTTCTTTTGATCCCGCTTAAATCGCTCATTGCTGATACCAAGTAACGGCAGGCCCGAAGCTCTGAAAATATCTTTTGATTTGAACTCCGACATGGGAGCAGATCGTAATTTATTGACAATTTCGATCGCCTTCATTTCATCGCAAATGAGAGATAAATATGACAACGCTGCGGGATAATCGTGTTCTTCAGGTTGATCGAACCATTTAATGGTAATTTTATCAGACATACTCTCAACACTTACCTTTCTTGATTAATAATGCCTGTCAACGGACTGGAACTCAGCTGCGCACCAATTTATCCCTCATCATTTTTGGCGGAAGTTGTTCTGCGTTCCATACACATTGGATATCATATGACGACACATCGATGAATCGAATGTTGTCGTTTCATTTCACGAGACGAGAAACTTTTTTGAAGCCGCAGCTGCAACAGCCTGCCCCGGCACGCTTCAGGCTGGGGGCAACTTCAGTGATTAGTGAGAATGCACGCGATTGAACATTTGATTAACAATACCTAAAACACTGTATTTAAAATAGATCCATATCCGCAATTACCCCGATACTGCAATTAAACGGTGATGCTTCATAATAACCGACGTATGCACCAGTAATCGGCACGGTGAAATCGAATTGACCGGATATTTTAAGATACGTAAGCAATTGATAACGGATCGTAAAAGCTACGTCGGAATACAAATATTTGTTTGGAAGTTCTTTGTATTCAATTGAGCTATTATCTTTTATGTCATAGTAATGAATAAGAAATAATCTTGGTGATATTGCATATTCATACTTTCCATCAGTTATGCCATAGTCTGCTTGAATAAGATAACGACTATATTTTATTTCTTTTACATCGGAAAATGGCAACGTATGTCCTTGTAGTGTATCTCCACCAGTTGCAAAATGTGAAGTAATTCCGTTCCCCGCGACAAAATACAGACCGAGCATTCTTCCTTCTGTTTTATTTGAATAATACCCAGATCCAATTTCCTTAAAATTGTGTTTATCGATAGTATAATTTGTAGAATTTCCCTCTCGCACCGTTCCCA
>CALROS020000071.1:0-7262 GCA_943369855.1 Chitinophaga pinensis
ATTCAATGACAGCGAACTGGTGTTCTATCCGAACGGCGTTCTCTTTTCCCGGATGATGAATCTCGTCGATCCGCCGCAGATACTGCGGGAGATGTTCTATCAGAACGGGCTGATCCGGACGAGATTCGCCGGTGATACACTCTATTCCTGGTATGAGAATGGAATGATCCAGGGAAAATATATCTTCAACAAAGAACAGGTCGAAAAAAGGACCTTATGGCATGCGAACGGGAAAGTGAAAGAGATCTCATTTTGGGTGCATGATACGATGAACGGACCGTATAAAGAATGGGATTCCACGGGACACCTTGTCCGTAACATGGTGTTCGATAAAGGGAAAGAACAACACCGCCATTGAGCATCCTATCGCCGGAGTAAATATGAATCCTGCTGTCAGTGAGATACCGTCCGAAGCCGTTGCGGCATTGGAACAAGGGAACAAGATCGAAGCGATCAAGATCGTCCGTATAGCTACAGGACTCGATCTGAAGAACTCCAAGGATCTCGTTGAAACATATCTGCGTGATCATCAGGATCTGCAGCAGCGATACTCTACCATCCAATCAGAGCACGGAAAGAATGCATTCATGAAATTCCTCCTTTTGGCCGCACTTGCAATCGGTATGGCATATCTCTTCTCACTGAAATAGCTCTTCCGGCATATCTGTAATCCTCTCGCTAAGCCCCAAGGGGGCAGGCCGTCAAGACGCAAAGGTTCTATTAAAGTAAAAGGATAGACATATTACTTGGCGTGAATATATTGTCGGCGCCGAAATGAATTTATCTGAATCCTGATCCCCCTCATTAACAAATATGGAGTCTATATGAAACGGTCGCTGCTCATTCTTTCACTCATCTGTTCCATCGCATTGGCGTTCATCATCTATAATAATGCGAATTCGCAGACCAGTTTTAAGAATTATACCATCACTTTATATTCCGGCGGAAGAACAGTCGGCACCTGGCAGTCCTTTCAGATACTGGAAAATACTTCACAGTCTGCATCATTCTACATCGGCAGCCAGACCTTCCCCAAGAAAGTAAGCATCAGCGGAACGTACAGTGTGGAACAAACGCAGTAACTTTCTCCTGCGCAGTGCTGCAACGGATATATCATTGTTCAGGATCCGTTTTTCCGCTTTTTCCTCCATGCAATTTTCCCTACTTTAATGAAACGATCGGGTGAAGTATGAAAAAATTCTTATTCTCAATATTTTTCGGTGTCTCGGTACTTCTTCCGCAGGTGAAGACGGGGATTGAAGTTCTTGCATCATCAAACTTTGCGATCCTCGAGGGGAAACGGGTCGGACTCGTCACGAATCCCACCGGTATCACATCGAATTTTGTCTCGACGGTGGATGTGCTTGCGAAAGCGCCGAATGTGAAACTGGTGGCGCTGTTCGGACCGGAACACGGGGTCCGGGGCGACGTGACGGCCGGCGGAAAGATCGATACGTTCACCGATTCCGCGACGGGACTCCCGGTCTATTCACTCTACGGCAAGACGAGAAAACCGACACCTGAGATGCTGAAAGGGATCGATGTGATGGTGTATGATATACAGGATGTCGGTTCGCGTTCCTACACATTCATCAATACACTCGCGTATGTGATGGAAGCTGCGGCGGAGAATAATATCGCCGTGGTTGTGCTCGACCGACCCGATCCGTTGAACGGTGCGAGGGTGGAAGGGAATATCCTCGATCTGAAATTCCGATCGTTCGTCGGTCAATATCCGATACCGTACGTGTACGGAATGACCTGCGGAGAATTCGCCGGCATGCTCAATAACGAAGGATGGCTCGACGGGGGGAAGAAATGCTCCCTCACGGTCGTGAAGATGGAGAATTGGAAACGGTGGATGCATTGGGACAATACGAAACTGCCGTGGGTGCCGACGTCGCCGCATATTCCGAATGCGGAGACAGCACTGTACTATTCCGCCATCGGGATGCTCGGAGAATTGGAGACGGTGAATATCGGTGTCGGATATACGATGCCGTTCCAGCTGGTGGGACAGGAATGGATCAACGGACCGAGATTTGCCGATGCGCTGAATGCGAAGAAACTTCCCGGAGTGTATTTCCGTCCGCTCAATTATAAACCGTACTATGCAAAACAAATGGCAAAGCAGCTCTCCGGTGTTCAGATCCATATCCTCGACCGGTCCAAAGTGAATCTGACGAATCTGCAGATCCACATCATTGAAACGCTCATCCGACTCTATCCCGATAAGAATCCGTTCGTTCTCGCCGATTCCTCACGGAACGCGATGTTCGATAAAGTGGCAGGGACGGACGAGGTCCGTACCTCATTGATGAAGGGCGTACCGGCTGAAACGATCATCGCCGGATGGCAGCGGGGAGTGACGGAATTCATGTCCGTGCGGAAAAAATACCTTCTCTACGATTGAGAAGGTTCATTATTGAACGGTCATTGAAAAGTTCTTACCTTTCGTTATGGAAAAACCGATCGCAAAATTCTTTCTGTTCCTTTTCATTGTCAGCGCTCTGGTCTGGATGTATGCTTCATCCATAAAGAACTACCAGGCGGGCATGCTCTTCGAATTCGGCACCGCGAATTTCAAACAAGAGGTCAATGCGGATGCGGAACGGACCATCTATCGGACCATCGCCGAGAATGCCGTCATTGCGTTCGTCAGTTACCCGCTCATGATCGTCGCTGCTGCAGGATTTGCTTCAACGACCCGGAGGAAATTCCGAACCGACGGCTGGATGTTGATGAGTGCCATTCTGCTGTTCGGATTCGTTCCGGTGGAACTGTATTGCGCCTGGCTGGATTGGAAGCTTGTCGGATTGAATTATTGGGGTGATTGGCCGCTGGAGGAATTCCGGAAAGCGATCCTGATGAGAATGACCGCGCTGGCGGGACTCCCGTTCATCGCGCAGCTCTGCTACTATTCTATTCCGTTTTTTATTATCTTTAAGCCATTGCAAAAGCAGGAAGCATGAATACCGAAGATTATTTGCCGGAAGTTGAATCGCTCGCAGGCGAAATGGGACTGAAGATCCGCTATGAAAAAGGGGATTTTGACGGAGGATACTGCATTCTGAAGGATCAGCAGATCATCGTCGTCAACAAGAAACTCCATCCCTCGCGAAAAGCGGTCGTGATCGCCCTTGCATTGGGCGAGATGGGGATCGATAATCTTTTCGTAAAGCCGAATGTACGGATGTTCATTGAGGATGAGATGGTTCGTGTGCGGTAATTGACCGTTCGATTGTACACTGATTAAGAATGCACCGATCCACTCTATGAATATACTCGTCATTAACGGACCCAATCTGAATCTGCTCGGCATGAGAGAACCGCACATCTACGGTTCGCAGACGCTGGCGGATATCGAACACGAACTGATCGGACGGTATCCGGAAGCGCAGTTCACGTTCTTCCAGTCCAACCACGAAGGGGCCATCGTTGATGCATTGCAGTCCACCATCGGAAAAGGATTCAACGGTATCGTGATCAATGGCGGTGCGTTCACACATTATTCCTATGCCATCCGCGACGCGCTATCGATGCTCACCATCCCGGCGGTAGAAGTGCATATCTCCAATATCCATCTCCGCGAAGAGTTCCGCCGCCATTCGGTGACATCGCCTGTCTGTGTCGCTCAGCTCTCCGGATTCGGTTCCAATGGGTATTCACTCGCCGTTGAGATGCTGCTGTATCATCGAAGTTCGCAAACAAAGAATTCGTGACCGCTGCGCCGGTCATTCTTCTCAATCCATTCTTCATCTATTTAATTGAACACCTATGATCAAAGCAGTCGTATTCGATCTGGACAATACCCTTGTGGATTTCATGGCGATGAAGCGTCAGGCGATCGGAGCTGCGATCAACGCGATGATCGATGCGGGACTGAAACTGACCCGCGAAGAGATCCAGCAGCGCATCGACAGGATCTATCTTGAGAAGGGGATGGAATTCCAGAGTGTGTTCGATCAGCTGCTGTATGAAGAATTCCAGAAAGTGAATTATAAGATCCTCTCGTCGGGAGTGATCGCATACCGTCAGGCTCGCGAAGCGGCATTGTTTCCGTATCCGCATGTCTATACGACGCTGATGAATCTTCTGAAGATGGGACTCAAACTCGGCGTGGTCTCCGATGCACCGGCGAAAGAAGCGTGGCTCCGTCTTACCTATCTGAATCTTCATCACATCTTCGACGATATCGTTACATTCGAGGATACAGGAAAACGCAAACCGGATCCGGCACCGTTCGAGAAGATCCTTTCACTGCTGCAGGTGCAGCCGAATGAAGCGCTGATGATCGGCGACTGGGCGGAGCGCGACATGGTCGGCGCAAGCAAGGTCGGCATGAAGACGGTCTTTGCGCGGTACGGCGATACCTTCGGAACGAAAGAGACGAATGCGGATTACGAAGTGAATGATATAGCGGAACTGGTGGACATCATCAAGAATGAGAATCGCGCATGATCTCCGGCATCGGCATCGATATCATCGAGATCTCGCGGATCGAAGAGTCCATCGGAACCTACGGCGATACGTTCCTGAATAAACTGTTCACGGCGAATGAGATCGCCTACTGCAAATCCAAACCGTTCCCCACGCAGCATTTTGCCGCACGCTTTGCCGCTAAAGAAGCATTCAGCAAAGCCGTCGCCACCGGATGGAGCGGCGAATTTGAATGGAAGAACATCGAAGTGAAGAACGATCCCACCGGTAAGCCGGACCTGATCCTCTACGGCAAGACCGCAGAATCACTCAATGGATATTCCGTTTTCCTTTCCATGTCCCATTCCGACACGGCGGTTGTTGCTTTTGTTGTGATCGAAAAGAAGTAAACCAGCTGTTTTAACAGTCCCTCCTCTTGTCTATCCGACTGAAATGTCCGCTATAAAGTCGACTGTCTGGCCTAAAATGCCAAACACTTATCCAGCAACTTTTTCTATATTCCGCAATAATTGGCCGTTCAGGCTGCCGCGTTTCATTAAACGTCTTTACAAAAATCTGAAAGTATTCCATGAAAAAAGCCATCGTTGCTCTGTGCGTGCTGATGCTCGCAGTTATTTCATTCTCCTGTAATGAATCATCGACAACACCTTCCGCACCGCAGGCGCCGGTGCTGTCGGTGCGTGAGACGAATGTGAGTGTTGCATTGAATTATTCACGAACTATCTCCATCACCGGCGGGAATGGAATCTATCATGTCAAATCTGTCACCGATTCGAGCATCGTGTCGTTGATGTTCAATTACTATTATACCCAGGACGGTGTGCAGTATGGTTCCGCATATTTGATCCCGAAGAAACTCGGTGTAACGGCAGTTACGATAGAAGACAGTGCAAAGAGAGCAGAAGTGAAGATCACCATAACCGTTAGCATCATGGCAACGGATCCAACATCAATGAAGATCCGGGCAGGAAACGGAGGTTCCATCAATATCATGGGAGGGACCATGCCGTATTATATTCTAAATGCACCGAACCCCTCCGTTGCAACGGTCCAATTATCTTCGAATTATGTATATGTAACGGCTGTGACCGCCGGATCGACCAGTGTTACGTTCCAGGATAACGCGAATCCGACACCGCATTCGGTCACCGTGCCGATCGAGGTGACACCGATACCGCAATTCACAACTGCCGGGAAAGTATCCTTCAATTCAACGAAGGGGGACTTTTCATCCAATGGAATTGCTTCCCAGGATATCGCACCGCTTCCGGCAAATTCTGAAGGAGCCGGTTGCTGGATCTATACATATACTCCTTCAGAATCATTTATCCAGTTGGTTGCGTATCGGAAAAAGACCATGGATCTGGTCGATGTCATCAGTATTACGTTCGACAAGGTCGGGATCTCTCCGGGAACTCTGCCGATCGATACCACCTATAAATTGAATACAGCTTCGGTGATTGTTGTCTTCGACGGGAATTTGAGATCGCAGACAGTCGATATGTACCGGCTCACTTCGGGGAGTGTCGACATCACCATGTTGAATTCCCAGTATGCGAAAGGAACATTCTCCGGCAATGCGGTGATGATCCGTGAACATACCGTGTTCCCGGCTTTGACGAACGTATTGACCAATGGTCTTTTTGATGTGCCCGTGCTCGTTGATACGTATAATATGATCGATCAACCAAGCCCGGATAAGGAAGTGATGAACATTGTCCGGAAGATGAATGAGATCCCCGTAAAGAAGATGATGGCGAGAATGAAAAAACGGTAACGCTGCATCCCCGAGAACGAAAGCACCTCGAACGAGAAATGAGTTCGAGGTGCTTTTTTTGTTTCAGGACGGAGGAATGGTTATTCCACTTTCATCTCTTTTGCATCGCAATGTAAAATGACGGAACCGGAAACCTCCGTCAATGACGACTGCTTGAATTGCTCGAGAGGATAGGCATTTCTGCCGATCTCGTTCAGTGCTGAGGAATATCGAATCACCACCGGATCGGAAAAATAGAATGGTCCATCTGCCGGTGTCCGAACCGATGATTCCTGCACCAGAATGTCTGTCCCTGCCCAAATGATATTGGAGATGACATCGCCTGTCTTTTTTTCGGTCCTCGCCGTTGCCTTCCGCGCATTCACATCATAGATCATAATTTCCTTCTCGGATGCGAATGCAATATGATCACCGCCGCTGTTGAACGATGCGGAACGGAACAGAATATCCGCCGTTCCGGTGATCGTTCCCTTCGAATTCAGTATCGTCGTTGACTGCTTCACATCACCCACACTTGCGGAATATGTTCCTGCAACGATCGTCTTCTCATCCGGCGACAGCGCGATCTCGTAGCCCATCGAATAGGGAAGGGCTGTCTCCCATTCCGGCGTTCCTGCAGTCGTGAACCGATGGACAATTGCATTCGGTAATGTGACATCCGACGTCAGAAAGGCGGCGGATGATATTCCGAGGGCAACGGTGATCGTCCGTTCATAGTTCGGCTTCTTCTCTTTGAAGAAATTCTGTTCCCACAACTTCTTCCCCGATGCATTGTACACTTCCACAAAACCGTCGAAGGGATAATTCAGAATGAACATCCCGGTCGATTCATTCAAGGAAACGGAAGGGAATGGGACGTCGAACGGGAGTGTCCGTTCGATCGTGGTGAGAGCAGAACCGTCCTTCACCAGTGTCGCACGGAAGATGTTCTCATCGGCAGAATTCTTCGCGCCGCCGATATGTTCCGTCTTCAGCGAGTATTGTGAGTAGCCGATGGACAGACAGCACAGGAAATAAAAGAAGAGTGATCTCATAGTCTCAGCCT
>CALROS020000072.1:0-7252 GCA_943369855.1 Chitinophaga pinensis
CATCTTCCATCAGGGACTGCTCGAACATTTCCGGACGGAAAAGGCGACCGCGCTCCTGAAAGAGAATATCCGCGTGCTGAAGACCGGCGGTCTTCTCTGCGTTGACGTTCCGCAGCGGTACCACATCTACACCGTCATCAAGACCTTCCTTATCGCCATCAACAAATGGTTCGCCGGATGGGAACGTTCATTCTCCGTACCGGAACTGAAGAACGAGATGGAAAAACTCGGATTGAAAACGGTCCACACCTACGGCGAGTGGATGTATCCGAGTCTGTTCTACCGAATGACGCGTGAAGCATTGCGCGCAGTGCACATCAAACTTCCGCTCAATCCGAAAGTGCCCGTGCTGCACGGCATCCGCAAGTCCGTCCGCGATTCCGTGAAGGATACGGCGCTGACCACCTATACCGCACTCTCCATGGGCGTGATCGGGAAAAAGATGTAAAGCAATTGACAATTGACAGCGGATAATGGATAATTTAGCATCGTTATATTATCCGTTCTTTATTCTCAATTCTCAATTTTCCATTATCAATTGCTCTTATGAAAATTCTGATCTTCAATTGGCAGGACCTCTCTCATCCGCTTGCCGGAGGGGCGGAAGTGCATCTGCACGAAACATACTCCCGCATTGCGAAGATGGGGCACGAAGTGACGCTCTTCTGTTCGTCCTACGACGGTGCGAAACCGAAGGATGAATCGAACGGCATCACGATCATCCGCGAAGGGGGACGGTTCCTGTTCAATTATGTGGTGATGAAGAAGTATTTCACCAAGTTCAAGGAGCAGAAGTTCGATCTGATCGTGGACGATGTCAACAAGGTCCCGTTCTATACTCCGGCATACGTCAACGAGCCAGTCCTCGGCGAGCTCCACCATCTGCTCGGCACGAGCGTCTTCAAAGAGACGGTCTTTCCTCTCGCATCCTATGTGTATGCCGCGGAAAAAGCATCCCTTCCGTTCTACCGCAGGATCCATTTCATGATCCATTCTCCCAGTACGATGAAGGAAGTGAATGCGAACGGCTTCCTGCCGGAACGGATCCATTATACGCCGTACGGAATGAATCACGAACTTTTCCGCCGGACAGGTGTTCCCAAATCGCCCACACCGCTCATCGGTGCGCTCGGCCGACTGAAGAAATACAAATCGTTCGATCATCTGATCGAAGCGATGGTCCTTGTGAGGAAGAGTGTCCCCGATGCGAAACTGGTGATCGTCGGGGACGGTGATGATAAACCGCGGCTGATGGAACTGACGAACACGCTGGGATTGAACGACAGCATCACGTTCACAGGATTCGTCTCGGAAGATGAGAAGGTCGACTGGCTGAATACATGTCACGTTGCGGTCAATACATCAGCGAAAGAAGGGTGGGGGCTCACGGCGATCGAAGCGAATGCATGCGGAACAACCACGGTCTCCAGCAACGTGCAGGGACTCCGCGATGCGGTTCTCGACAACGAGACTGGACTCCTCTATGAGTATGGAAACCGCGAGCAGCTCGCCGAAAAGATCATCCTTTTGCTTCGCGATCAGGCATTACGTGAGAAACTGACCGCAGCTGCGCTCAAACGCTCCATGGAGTTCGACTGGCAGATCGGTGCGGAGAAGACGATGGAAGTGATCGACCGGGTTGTAAAAGAGAAAAAAAGATCCTGATTCTTGATACAGGATGCCGGATTGTGTTCACAAACTGTTGAACCGTTCCCTCACCTCAATGATCCTCACCGCGATCGCGTTCCGTAATTCTGTTGCCTGTTTAATGATCGGAAAGACGATCTCCGATGCGATCAACCCTTTCTCCTTCGCCTCGCTCAAACCGTTCAATACAGTGTTCGCCGCATGTAGACCACGTTTATAATTCGCCAGACGGAGACCGAGTATCTCTTTCTCCGCTTCCGCATCTCCGTCCACACCCAATGCGCCCGCGATCTTGACCGCCGGGATCATCAGATGTTCCATGACGCTCCTCATGCCGGCATCGTTTTTCACTTCGTCCGACAATGATTCACACCACCGCATGGAATCGATGGTAAATGAATGTCCCATCACATACAGCGGATCCTGTTCCAATTCAGTTTTTTCTGCATCAGATTCATCCGAAAATCCGGCTGCTTTTTTCCATTCCTCCGCTTTTTCATCGTCGAGCATCTCTTCGATCGCCTCATTCATCTCATCAAGCCAGGGACGTTCTATGCCGTCATCTTCGGACACTTTTTTCCACCCCATCTCGCGGGCGATGATCTCATCGAGATCCGGGTCATCCATGTGCTCTTCCATCAGTTTGGCGAGTTTATCAGCAATTTCATCGCTCTTCTTCATGAATTCCTCCCATTGGAATTCATCCATCGGTGCATCGTGTTCTTCCATAGGATTTTCCGCTTTCCTTTTTGTAGATTGGTTCAACAATGATCGGATTTTGCCATGAAACTGTCAATCTGCTTTCTTCTCATTTTTGCTGTTTCCCTGAACGGACAATCGATTCTTGAACGCTACTCCGCGTACGGAACGATGTTCGTCCCGAAATTCTCATCCGCACCGTTCCCGCATCCCGACCGGGAGAAAGGACGGCTCTATAATAATCAGACCTATTCCGCACAGGAGCATTACAGCGACAGCAGTGTTGCGATATTCATTCCGAAAGGATTCGCACCGAAGAAGAGTGTCGATCTGGTCATATACTTCCACGGATGGTACAACAATGTCGACAGCGCCTGTGCTCAGTTTGCACTGATCGAACAGTTCTGTGAGGCGAAGAAGAATGCCGTGTTCGTCTTTCCGGAAGGTCCGAAAGATTCACCCGATTCATTCGGCGGACGGGTGGAAGAGACCGATGGACTGAAGAATCTTGTGGCCGATGTGCTTCGCTTTCTGAAGACCTCCAAAAAAATATCTTCCGGTACCGTCGGCAACATCGTCCTTGCCGGACACAGCGGAGCATTCCGCGTGATCGCATACGCACTGATGCGCGGAGGGTTGACGGATAACATTTCCGATGTCATCCTGTTCGACGCTTTGTACGGAGAGACGGAGAAGTTCACGCACTGGATAGAGAACAGCAAAGGCCGCCTTGTGAATATCTATACGGATGACGGCGGAACGAAGAATGAGTCAGAGGATCTGATGGCAGACCTTACCGGCTGGGGGATCCCGTTCTGCGCCAAAGAAGAGAAGGATGTCAGTATCGATGACCTGAAAAAGAACCGTTTGATCTTCATCCACTCCGCATTGACACACAATGAAGTGATCGGTTCAAGAAAACAATTCCGTGATTATTTGCTGACGAGCCGGCTGCAATCCTTAAAATAACGAGAGGATGTTTCGCCGTAAAGGGTATATCCAGCATCCAACATCCAGCATCCAGTAATCAGTAACGAGTATCCAGTATCTCATAATTTTTCGAAACCGCCATGGCAAAAAAACTCACCTCCAAAAAAGATCTTCACTCATTATCCCTGCTCGGGAACGATGCTGCACCGCAAAAGAAGCTCGAGGTCTTCCCGAATCATCATTCGGACCGTGACTACACCATCACGCTGACGACGGATGAGTTCACAACGCTGGGACCGGTGAACCGGCAGCCGGATTTTGCAACGCTTACCATCGAATACGTTCCGGGGAAATTCATTGTGGAATCGAAATCCATGAAACTGTACCTGCAGACATACCGCGATACAGAAACATTCTACGAACATGTCGTGAATGTTATCCTGGATGATCTCGTTGCAGTATTGAAACCGAAGTGGTGCCGTGTTACAGCGGCATATGCGGTCCGCGGCGGTATTGCGATGACGGTGGAGACTGAGTTCAGCGGGAAGAAAAAATGATCTCGGTGTTGAGTCCGCTCATCATTTTTGTCTTCAAATTGCTCCTCTATTATGGTGCGCTGATGGTCCGCAAATTGGAGGCGCGGTGGCTGACCGCGTCGCTGTGCGCAGGATCCTCCATTCTGGCGGGACTGGTCCCTTTTCCGGATCTGATCCATTTTGCCGTTGCTATCGCTGTAGCGGCATTCTTCATCAACAAGAACACCGGTGCGGACCTGTATCCTGATTCGGTCGGGATACCGTTTGCCGTGGAAGTGATCGCGGCGTTCGCACTGCAGTTTGTGATCGCGCCGCTGCTGGGATTATTGTGAGAATGAAGTAGCCGGAGGGGCTTGAGCTGAGGATGAAGCTTACTTCCGCGTTAATGTCTCTATGATCGCAGTATGAGCAGGATATGATCGTATAAGTTCTTCCCGCCGGGCCAGTTCAAAATCATCGAAATCGAATCCCGGCGCCACCACGCATCCTACCAAAGAAAAAGAATCCTTCTTGTCCACCGTTCCGCCGAACCAGCACCCGTGCTTCACAACGGCGTATGGCAATTCTCCGTTCGCGATATCCTTCCCGATATGCTGCTGTGAATACGTCCCGTCCGGTGAGATGGAATGGATTGTCAGCGCGCATCCGTCAATATGGAACCACTGCTCATCCGAATCCAGCCGGTGCAGCGATGAGAAATCATTTCCTTCGAGCAGATAATAGATGGATGTGGAATATGCGCGTCCGCCGCTGTACCGCATCGGCAGATTCGGTTGCGATACAATTCCTTCGGACCGGTAGATTTCACTGAAGTATCCTCCCTCGGGGTGAGGGAGGAGTCCAAGATTACTGATATATTCTTTTGCTGTCATGAAAAAATTATGATGAGAGAAGTGTCGTTGAAGTATGTTTCAGGTCTTAGGTTTCAGGTGATGAGCTTTTCACATGAATCTTGAAACCTGAACCATGAAACGTTCTTCGTTCTTCCTTACACCGCGCCGATCACCACGTTGATCGCTGTCGTGTTCACAATGTCCTCAACGGAACATCCGCGCGAGAGATCGAACGCCGGTTTCTTCAATCCCTGCACGATCGGTCCGATCGCTTCGGCACCGCCGAGACGCTGTGCAAGTTTGTAGCCGATGTTCCCCGCATCAAGGTCCGGGAAGACCAGCACATTCGCTGTCCCTGCAACGGTGCTGCCGGGTGCCTTGGATGCGCCCACCTTCGGGACGATCGCAGCGTCCAACTGCATTTCACCGTCCAGTTTCAATGCGGGCTGTTTTTGTTTCGCAAGTTCTGTTGCCTTCACAACTTTTTCGACTTTGGGATGATTCGCGCTTCCTTTTGTGGAGAACGAGAGCATCGCAACGCGTGCTTCTTCACCCGTGAGCTTTGCATGATTCTCCGCGGTCGTGAGAGCGATGTCCGCCAGCTGCTCAACGGTCGGATCGGGGACCACGGCGCAGTCCGCGAAGGAGAAGAGCTGTGTCGGGAAGACCATCACGAAGAAACTGGAGACGACCGAGATACCGGGCTTCATGCCGATCACCTGGATTCCTGCGCGCATCACATCACCGGTGGTGGAGAGTGAACCGGCAACGCTGCCGTCCGCCAGACCTTCGCGGACCATCATGGCGCCGAAGAAGAGCGGCTTCTTCATGGTTGCCGTCGCCTCATCCATCGAGATCCCTTTCGCTTTCCGCATCTCGAAGAACTTTTCGGAGAACGATTTTAATAGATCGGAAGTTTCCGGATCGACGATCTTCAAACCTTCCAGAGAGACATTCTCTTCGTTTGCTTTTGCCGTGATCGCGGCGCTGTTCCCGATCAATAGAGGCGTGGCGATCTTCTCATCGGCAATGATGCGTGCCGCTTTCATCGCACGCGGATCGATCGCGTCCGGCAGAACGATGGTCTTGTTCAATTCTTTAGCTTTTGCCCGTACATCGGAGATAAAATTTTGAGGATTCATAGGAGTAGGAATTATAAGTATTGGATAAAAGTGAAATTAAAATTTTGGAAAATTTACCGCTTGCAAAGCCCCGATGGGGCAGACCGCAAAGACGCAGAGACAAATATCACCAATCCCTTTGCGTCTTTGCGCCTCTGCGAGAGATTTGTAGCTCAGAACTATTGCGAATTTAGTCCAAACTATGTGCCAATAAAAAGAATGAAAAAACCTTTACTTTCGGCTGCTATTTATTAAAAAAATTCGAAATTGTTCGAAAAAAGCAAAAAATCATTCAGAATTGGGAAATTATCAGCACGCTGGTTCAAAGGTTCTTAAAATGTGGATAACTTCTGTGATAAAAACGTACGATTATTTTCCTCGGCAAGCAACGGACTGACAAAAAGTCAAATCGGCTATTCTTAAAATCCGTTAATGTTCAAAATAGGGATTAATTTTCATTAATTGACGGACTTTCAATTGTCCAAATGTCAGCAAGGAGGTATATTTGTAGAGCAAATGGAGATAAAAACCAAAAAAATATATGTGGAAACCTACGGATGCCAGATGAATGTGGCGGATACCGAGGTTGTGCTGGGAGTGTTGAGTGGAATTGGGTATTCTCCGACGAATGATGCGGCATCTGCCGATCTGATCCTCGTGAATACGTGTTCTGTGAGAGACAATGCAGAGCAGCGCGCGCATCAGCGGGTATCGGAATTGAAAGAACACAAGCGCCGCAATCCCGAAGTGCTCATTGGAGTGCTCGGATGCATGGCGGAACGTCTGCGGACGACGCTGGTGGAAAAGAATAATCTCGTGGACCTTGTTGTCGGTCCTGATGAATACCGCCGCCTGCCGAAACTGATCGAAGATGCGTATGCCGGGCAGCGAGGTATCGCGGTGAAACTCTCCCGCGTGGAGAATTACGACGACATCGCGCCGCTGAGGACCGAAGGGATCAGCGCATGGCTTTCCGTGATGCGCGGCTGCGATAAGTTCTGCACGTTCTGCGTTGTGCCGTTCACCCGCGGACGTGAGCGGAGCAGGAAACTGAGCAGTATCGTGGAAGAAGTGCGGAAGCTGAGCGGCCAAGGATACAGGGAAGTGACGCTGCTCGGACAGAATGTGAATTCGTATCACGACGGTGAATTCGATTTCGCCGATCTTCTCCGGTCCGCCGCGGAGGTCGACTCAACGATGCGCATCCGGTATATGACGTCGCATCCGCAGGATATGAGCGACAAACTGATCGAGACGATCGCCGGACACAGGAATATCTGCAAGTATGTTCATCTGCCGGTACAGTCCGGTTCCAATAGACTGCTGAAGCTGATGAACCGCACATACACCATTGAGCATTATCTTGAATTGATGGCGAAGATCAAACGGGCGATGCCGGAAGCGAGTTTCTCCACCGACATCATCGCGGGATTCCCGACCGAGACGAAAGAGGATCACGCAATGACGCTCGAGATCCTCAAACACG
>CALROS020000073.1:0-7231 GCA_943369855.1 Chitinophaga pinensis
TGGATCCCTTCGGCGATTCGGTCCTTCGCCAAAGACAACGCACGGGATAGTACAACGGCATTCTTCCGTTGTTCAGCATTAAGATACACGTTGCGGGAACTCATTGCCAGTCCGTCCTGCTCACGCATCGTCGGCACGATGATGATAGAGACAGGAACGTCAAGATCCTTCACCATTTTTTTGATGACGATACTCTGCTGTGCATCTTTCTGTCCGAAATATGCTCGGTGCGGCTGAACGATGTTGAATAACTTCAGCACAACGGTCGTAACACCTCTAAAGTGCGTCGGACGGAATTCCCCTTCAAGCACGGAGGAAAGTCCATCGACAGAAACAAAACTTGAGTATCCGTCGGGATACATCTCGCTGACCGGCGGAATGAACAACAGATCACAACCGGCACGGGACGCCCGTTCAGAATCGCCGTTGATGTCGCGCGGATACTTTTCAAGGTCCTCATGCGGAGCGAACTGTGTCGGATTGACGAAGATGGAGACAACAACAATGTCACATTCGCTTTTCGCTTTTCTGATCAGGGAGAGATGCCCCTCATGCAGGAATCCCATTGTCGGGACAAGCGCAACTGACTTTCCTTCGGCACGGAGTACTGCAAGACGGGAACGGAGATCGGAGATATGAGTGAGTGTGATCAATGAATGGTGCGTAGATTAAATTGAACCATAAAGAAATATTTTTGAACCATTGTCATTCTGAGTCCCGCCGTTATTTTTACCCTGCTCGGGAAGAAGAATCCAGAAAACACAAACATATTTTTCTCTCTCTGGATTCTTCGCTTCGCTCAGAATGACTTTTTTTCAGTGAGGAGTAATCATTCACTCTAACTTCATTGTATTAATACAGAATCATTGCTCAGTTTAATCAAATGATCTTTTTTCCGAAACCGGACTGCATCAATTCCACGGCAAATTCGGCGGATTGATTGCGGTTATCCAGGATCGGATTTGTTTCGACCACTTCGAGTGAATGCATCCGATTATTCGTGGAAAGCGTCTCCATGATCAGATGCGCTTCGCGGTATTCAAGTCCGCCCTTCACCGGCGTACCAACTCCGGGACATTCCTTCGGATCCATCGCGTCCATATCGAAACTGACATGGACGAAATCGACATCCTTCAATTTGTGGAGTGCCTTGGTGATGACAACCGCCATTCCGTGCTTGTCGATATCCTCCATCGTGAAGATGGTGATGTTATTCTTTCTGATAGCGGCTTTTTCGCCTGCATCAAGATTGCGGATCGCGATCATTACGAGATTCTTCGGATCGAGCTTCTGATAATCGCCGCCGATGGATGTCAACTCCAGTGCTCCGAGTCCGATGGAAGCGGCGAGCGGCATACCGTGTATATTGCCGGACGGTGATGTCACATCGGTATTCATATCGCCGTGCGCATCGACCCAGATGACGCCGAGTTTCTTCTTTTGATTCTGGCAATAATTTGAGACTCCGGCAATCGTGCCGATGGCGATGGAGTGGTCACCTCCCAGAACAAGCGGAAAACCGCCACCCTCAAGGATCTTCTCGGTCTTTGCCGCAAGCAGTGTGCACGCGCGGACGATCTCCGGAAGATACTTCAGTTTGGGATTCTTGACCTTTTGCTGCTCGGGGATCTTTGTGGAGATATCGCCTTCCTCGATCACGGTGTGACCGAGCGACTGAAGCTTTTCCGAAACACCGGCGATGCGTATCGCGGAAGGTCCCATGTCAACACCGCGGCGGCCTGCGCCGAGGTCCATGGGAACGCCTAAGATATGAATTTCCATAATTTTTTACTGTATCATTTCGAACAAGTTAGAGATCGTCGCTTTCAGATCTTTTCTTGGAACGACGAGGTCTACGAATCCTTTTTCCTGCAGGAATTCAGCCCGCTGGAAACCTTCCGGAAGGTCCTTACCGATGGTCTGTTTGATCACACGGGGACCGGCAAAACCGACAAGTGCATTCGGTTCCGCGATATTGATATCACCTAACATTGCAAAACTTGCTGTTACACCGCCGGTGGTGGGGTCGGTCATCAGCGAAATGAACGGCAGTCCGGCATTCGACAGCTGCGCTAATTTCGCGCTGGTCTTCGCCAGCTGCATCAGCGAATACGCCGCTTCCATCATGCGTGCACCGCCGCTGGCGGAGATGATGATGAGCGGAGCTTTCAGTTTGATCGCCTTATCAACGGCACGGCTGATCTTCTCGCCGACCACGCTTCCCATGCTGCCGCCGATGAATCCGAAATCCATACAGGCGATCACCACTTCGCGCTTGTTCATTTTTCCCGTTGCATACCGCAGTGCATCGCTCAGACCGGTCTTTTTGATGGTCTCTTTGATGCGGTCCTTATACTTTTTCGTGTCGACAAAATTCAGCGGATCCTTCGAGGTCATTTTCGCATCGAATTCCTTCATCGTCCCTTCATCGAACAGAATGCCGAAATACTCATTGCTGCCGATACGGAAATGATGACTGCATTTCGTGCAGACCCACAGATTCTGTTCCAGCGCTCCTTTGTGGATGATCTCGCCGCAGGATGCGCATTTTTTCCACATCCCTTCCGGCATATCCTTTTTCTGATTGTCGGATGCAATATTTTCCGTTGAGCGTCTAAACCAGGACATAGTTACCTTTTCTTGTTATCAATACGTAGGACAAAATATCCATCATTCACCTTTATTTCAATGAAAATCTGCAACAGGCGGGAATAACTGAGGTTAGGCTTTGTTCTTCGGTAAAGTAGCGACAAAATCGCGCAAATACAGCGGTTCCAGAAGACTGAAATCGGAGATGAGGAATTCTTTCTGCTTCCGCTCTGCCAGTATTCCGATCGATGCAGCGGAAATTTCGGGTTGTGAGGTCTCAGCACTCTGCAATACTGCTTCCGAAATGATCTCGTTCTTAACTTTAATGGAATATTCCGAGCGGCGTTGAATCTCCAGCCGCGTTACAGAATAGAATGCAAAGAATGCTTCTTCTCTTTTGGCTTCGATCATCGCGCAAAAATTCATTTCAGAGGGATTGGAATGCGATCGACGGAAACTTTCCGCGATGCCATCCAGTGTCGGGACGGCGATGATCGGAATGTTCAGCGCCAAGGCGAGACCTTTCGCCGCGCTCAGTCCGATGCGAAGTCCGGTGAACGATCCGGGACCGGCCGAGACAGCGACGGCGGTCAATTGCGAAGGTGCAATGTTCGATTCCTTCAGGACCTCGTCGATCAGGATGAGCAGACGTTCAGAATGGATATTCTTTTCGTGCACGGAGCGGCGGGCAAGCACATTCGATGAATGAATAAGTGCCGCGCTGCAGACTTCCGTTGCTGTTTCGATGGCGATGATCATTGTTGAGTGATTATGATGGTCCGTTCAGTTTCGTTATTGCCGAGAGTCAGTCGGACGTTGAAGCGGTGTTCCGGCAGCCGTGATTCGATCAATTCCGCCCATTCGATCACGCAGACGCCGCCGCCGTAAATGTATTCGTCGAATCCCAACTCGTCCAGTTCTGCCGGTGTCCGGAGCCGGTAGCAGTCAAAATGATAGAGCGGGAGACGGCCGCCTCGGTGTTCGTTCACGATGGTGAATGTCGGACTCGTCACATTGTCCGCGATTCCCAGTCCGCGTGAAATGCCTTTGGTAAAATGGGTCTTCCCTGTTCCCAGATCCCCCTCGAGCGCAACGACCGAGCCGGGAACGAGCAGCCGGGAGAATTCAACACCGGCAAGGATCGTCTCTTCTTCGCTATGGGTCGTGATCTGCTGCATCCGTTTATTTCGGCTCCATCGTGATCACGGGGAGGATCATCTCTTCCATGGAGATGCCGCCGTGCTGGAAACTGTCGCGGTACTGATTGAGATATTTGTGATACTCCGTCGGGTAGACGAAATAATAATCCTCTTTCGCGACGATGTAATTCGTGGTGATGGCTCGCTGCGGCAGTTTGAAATCCTTCGGGTTCTTCAGGAAGATGGACTGCTTATCGTCGGACTTCAAATTGCGTCCGAACTTGTAGCGGAGATTCGTTGAAGCTTCTTTATCCCCGATCACTTTCGAACCGCGCATGCAGCGGACACTTCCGTGGTCCGTCGTGACGATGATCTTCACATCCTTCCTCGTAGCGAGCATTTGGAACATCCCCAACAGAGAAGAATGTTTGAACCATGTGTTCGTCAGCGACCGGTAGGCGGATTCATCCGGAGCGATCTCCTTCAGAATGGGATCATCCGAACGGCCGTGCGCGAGCATGTCCACAAAATTGACGACGATGGCGGTCAGTTTATTCTGCGTATACGAGATGATGTTGGACTGGATCTGTCTGCCGAATTCCGTATCGAGGATCTTCACATACTTCGGTTCCGGTTTCAGCGTGATCCGTTTCCGTTCGAGAAGTTTCATCAGCAGTTCCTTCTCGTACTTGTTGTGACTCGATTCGCTGTCATCCTCCCCCTGCCACAGATCGGGATAGCGCTGTTCCAGTTCAAGCGGGAACAATCCGCTGAAGATGGCATTGCGTGAATACGGTGTCGCGGTCGGAAGGATGGAAAAATAATATTCCTTCTCAATGGAATAGAGATTGCGCAGATACTCCTCCATCACAAGCCATTGATCGAGGCGCATACAGTCCACCACGAAGAGGAATACCGATTTCTTGTCGTTCAGATTCGGAATGACATACTTTTCCATGATATCCGTGGAGAGTGTCGGCCGGTTATCTTTCCGGTTGATCCACGTCTGATAATTCTTCTCAACATACTTCGAGAATTCCGCATTGCTTTCACGGCGCTGATCGGCGAGCATCTTCTGCAGTCCCAGTTCGGGATGCTTATCGAGTTCCATCTCCCAGTTGGCGATCTTAATATAGAGATCGGTCCATTCGGTGTAGTCCAGCGGATTCAGCAGCATCCTTGATATAGAGGAGAACTCCTGTGTATAATCGCGCGATACCTGCTCGCTCTGGATCTTCTTTCCTTCAAGGAATTTCTTGCACACAAGCAGGATCTGGCTGGGATTGACCGGTTTGGTGAGATAATCGGAGATCTTGCTTCCGATCGCCTCTTCCATGAGAGATTCCGCTTCGTTCTTCGTGATCATCACAACGGGAACGGAGGGCGAGACCTCTTTGATCACAGCGAGTGTTTCCAGACCGCCTTTTCCCGGCATCATCTCATCAAGAAACACAAGGTCATATGATTTCGCGCGGACCATCTCAATGGCGTCATCGCCGTTCGTGGCGGTATCCACATCGTATCCTTTATCCCGGAGCAGCATCACGTGTGCTCGGAGCAGTTCGATCTCGTCATCGACCCAGAGTAGATGTCCTTTATTCGTATCCATACCGACCTGCTTTCAAATCATCATTGGATTGCAATATGCACGTCAACGCCGCCTTCGTTGGACGTTGAACCGGGAATGCGCGAACCGCCGGCATCGGGTTCGATCTTGGTATAGCGGTAGAAGAGTGATGCGGTCACACGGGCACTGAGCACATAGCGGACGCGCGGTTCCATTTGTGTGCGCGTTGAACCTTCACCCGGCGTTCCTTTGGTATTGAACTGATTTGCCTTTGCATCGAAGGTCGTTCGTGAATTCTTCGCCATCGAGTATGTGAAACTCACGTCGATGTCGTTCTGCAGATTCACACCGAACAGCGGGATCTCGAATCCTGTCTTCGAGAAACTGCCGGTGATGGACATGTCGTTCCCGACCGTTTCAACGATATTCTTCGATGCCGGCGTCAGATCGTACGAGACGTTTGAACCGTAGCGGACATTCGCGCTCATCGTCCCCTTCAGCACTTCTTTGAAAGCAAAACTCAAACCGGCCAGTGGAGAGAATGCGTATGTGATGCGTTGGCTCTCGGTGACATTTCCGCCGCCGGCACTTCCTTTGAATACCTTGGAATAGCTCGATTGATACGCATGATCAAGACTGACATGGGTCGCAAAACTTTTAAAGAGACTCAACTGTTCGAGTCCGTCCCACCGGAACGAATAGTTCACTCTCGGGAACATATCACCGAATACTTTCTTCATCACCGGGAAGGTTTCGAATCCTTCTTCAAACGCCTGCGCAAGTTTTTGGTCCTGATTCGGTGAATCTGCGCGGGGGACCAGTTCTCCGTAAATTTTCCCGACCTGCTCAATACCGCTCTTGAACATCGAGAAGATGAATGTCGGCGGAAGCGTGAAGAATGACCGTTCGATGGAACCGCCGGTCGCGACGTTCACGACGGAGACTTGTCCGGTGATCGGATCGGTCTGGATAGACTGCGTGCGTGAATAGTTCCATCCCAGATTCCAGTTCAGATCGATCTTCGCTCCGGTCCACAGATCGCGGCTTGTCCGGAATGTCAGTTTATTTGTCTGTGTAAAGCCGTCGGACAAATTCGCGCCCTTTGACCCTTCCGGTCCTTTGGCTCTGAACTGTTTATCGGCATCGGTAGAGAAACCGACGAACGGGAACTGCGGTTTCAGGAAGATGTCCGTGATATTCGCACCGGGCACGGAGACCAATCCCAGCTGATATGCGCGGCTCGGTCCCCACGCGCGTTCGCTTTCCTGAATGAACGGAACGCGGCCGAAGAAATTCGTGAAGCCGGGACGTCCGGGCACGCCGCTGTTGGTCGCGGAGTTGGACTGGGTAAAATTCAGATTGATCTTATCATAATCGAGGAACGGTGTTTTGATCAATACGCGGGCGAAGCCGATGAGTCCTTCCCCTTTCGGTTTCGGTCCTTCGGATTGCGTGGTATCAGCCGTCGCCATCGGTTTCGAGGTCGGTTCTCCCTGCGGCTGAACAGCAGGAGCATCCTCATCATCGCGTTCTCCCCTTCCGCGCGACGGCGCCGGAAGCGACTGCTGCTGATCGACGGAAGCATCACGCGCCGGGAACCACGTCTCTACAAAATTCTTCAGACTGATGTCCGCCGTTGCCGAAATACTATTTGCCCATCCCGTGGAAATGCCAAGATCACCCTGCTGCAGACTGTTCTGCCAGTGATATCCCACATTATATCGTGCGGAGAAGGTGACATATTTATTGATATCGAAGATCGACGGGATACGGGGTTTCGTATTCACGGAGAAGGATTGATTGTACGAATTATCGTATCCGAAGTTCATCAGCCGGTCCTGCATGAAGATCTGATTCATGATCTGGCTGAAGTTCCGCTGACGACCCCATGGATCGAGTTCCATATGCACCATGGAACTGGAGATATCGACAGAAT
>CALROS020000074.1:0-7197 GCA_943369855.1 Chitinophaga pinensis
CGGAAATGCTGCTGCAATTATCGATGCATCAGCGGATATCCCCCATGCCGTTTCACGATGCGTCCTTGGTGCATTCGGGTATTCCGGACAAGTGTGCATAAAAGTTCAGCGCATCATACTTCACAAATCGATCGCAGAGGATTTTACAAAACAATTCCTTGCAGCCGCTCAGCAGGTAATGACAGGCGATCCCAATATTGCCGGCACTATTTCCGGACCGATGATCTCGGAGCAGGAAGCAATTCGGGTCGAGTCCTGGGTCAAAGAAGCGGTCGACGCCGGAGCTGTTGTCCTAACCGGCGGTAATCGAAGTGGAAAATTCTATGCTCCGACCGTTCTTACCGGTGTGAATGCCTCAATGAAAGTTTGTTCGGAAGAGATCTTCGGTCCGGTCGTTACTCTCGAGACTGTATCAAGTATTGAGGAAGCGGTCCAGCATGCCAATGACACAAAGTATGGTCTTCAGGCCGGGATCTTTTCAAATGAACATCAATCGATCCAATGTGCATATAAGAATTTGAAAGTCGGCGGAGTGATCGTCAACGATCATCCTACATTCCGTGTGGACAGCATGCCGTACGGCGGTGTGAAAGATTCAGGGCTCGGCAGAGAAGGGGTCCGTTACGCAATGTTCGAAATGCTCGAAAAGAAACTCCTTGTAATGTGATCGATCAGTATTGCAATCCTGTAATCCTGTAAATTTGTAATCGAAAAATAAATGTCCCAATTCATCCACCTTCATAACCACACTCACTATTCATTGTTGGACGGCGCTGCGACCGTCGAGACACTGATCAAAGCAGCATACGATAACCACATGCCTGCCGTTGCGTTGACGGACCATGGTGTGATGTTCGGTGCCATCGAATTCGTCAAGAAGGCAAAGAAGAAGGGGATCAAACCGATCATCGGTTGTGAAGTGTACATCCTTTCCAAAGGGAGTCGCCACAGTAAATCAAAAGAGAAAGATGAGGGGAATGATCTTCTCGTTTCCGACGGCAAAGCGAAGAAGAAAAGGGATTATCACCATCTGATCCTGCTGTGTAAAGATGTGACCGGGTACAAAAATCTCATTAAACTTGTCACGCTGGGACATACCGAAGGGTATTACTACAAACCCCGTATCGATTTTGAACTGCTCTCAAAGCATCATGAAGGACTTGTCTGTCTTTCTGCGTGCGCCGGCGGTGTTGTCGCGAATCCGCTCATCAACGGTGATTATGCTGAAGCGAAAGAGATCGCTTCGATGTATAAGGACCTGTTCGGTGAAGACTTCTATCTCGAGATCCAGGACCACGGCATTCCTGCTGAAAAGATCGTCCTTCGCGAAATGCCGAAACTGGCGAAGGAATTAGGGATAAAGCTTGTCGCAACCAACGACAGTCATTACATCAAGCGTGAACATGCTATTGCGCATAATATTATGCTGCTGATCCCTGAGGCGAGCGCTACGGAAACTCCGGATATTACTAACCTCCGTTACGGCACTGATGAAATCTATTTCAAAAGTGCTGAAGAGATGTGCGAGCTGTTCAAGGATTATCCTGAAGCGATCGCATCCACTCTCGAGATCAATGACAAGTGCAATCTTGAGATGGAACTCGGTAAGAACAAGATGCCGAACTTCCCGATCCCGGAAGATGCCGGAGTTTCTACTCTCGAGGATTTTCTTGAAAAGATCACCTGGGAAGGTCTCCACAAACGCTATAAAGAGATAACTCCTCCGATCGAACAGCGCATCACGCATGAACTTGCGGTCATCAAAAAAGATGGGCTATGCGGGATACTTCCTGATCGTTGCAGACTTCATCAAAGCGGCGCGAGACCGCGGTGTGATGGTCGGGCCGGGCCGCGGAAGCGCTGCAGGCAGTCTCGTTGCGTATGCAACGGAGATCACGAATGTCGATCCGCTCAAATACGATCTCCTGTTCGAACGATTCCTGAATCCTGAACGTATCTCCATGCCCGATATCGACGTCGATTTTGCGGACTGGAAACGTGAGATCGTGATCAAATACGTCCGTGAAAAATACGGCGAAGAGAATGTTGCTCAGATCATAACCTTTGGTACTCTATCATCCAAAGCGGTGCTGAAGGACGTTGCCCGTGTATTAGGTATTCCATTATCCACGGTGGAAATGATCACCAAACAGATCCCGACCACACAAGGGAAAGTGATGCCGATCCAGGAAGCACTCGACACACTTCCGGATATGAAACCGTTCCGCGACAATGCCGACCCGAAGATCCAGCAGATGTTCGAAGTGGCAAAGGTGCTCGAAGGGATGAACCGCAACGCAGGCATGCATGCTGCCGGTGTCGTTATCTCTCCTGAACCGTTGAGCAATCTCGTTCCGATGTATAAGACCCCGTCCACGGAACTGATGACTCAGTTCACGATGAAAGATCTCGAGGATGCCGGTCTGCTGAAAATGGACTTTCTCGGACTGCGGACACTGACGGTGATCGAGAATGCTCTGACACAGATCAAGAAGAATCACGGCGTTGAAATCAATATCGATACCATCCCGGAAGACGATCACAAGACATTCGAGTTGTTCGGTAAAGGACAAACCGTTGCTGTGTTCCAGTTCGAAAGTTCCGGAATGCAGGATTGGCTCCGCAAACTCCGTCCGAACTCCATCAGCGATCTCACGGCGATGAATGCTCTCTACCGTCCGGGACCGATGGAGAATATCGGCGACTTCATCAATCGGAAACACGGTAAGGCAAAGATCGAATATCTGCATCCGAAACTTGAGGATACTCTCCGTGAGACCTACGGCGTTATCGTCTATCAGGAACAGGTAATGCGTATCGCTTCGGATGTCGGCGGATTCACTCTCGCCAAAGCCGATCTGATGCGCCGTGCGATGGGGAAGAAGGACAAGAAGATCATGGAGGATCTGAAAGCCGAGTTCATCGACGGCTCTCAGAAGACGAACAAACTGTCGGCAAAACTCGCCGGCGAGATCTTCGACTTGATCGAAAAATTCGCAAGTTACGGTTTCAACAAATCACACTCCGTCGCATATTCCGTTGTCGCTTATCAAACGGCGTATCTCAAAGCACATTATCCGGCAGAGTACATGGCGGCGACGCTCACGTCGGAAATCAGCAGCACGGATAAGATCGTGCTGTTCATTGATGACTGTCGCAAACTCGGGATCCAGGTCCTGCCGCCGGATGTGAATGAGAGTGAACGCGACTTCACCGTGACAAAAGGTGGAATCCGGTTTGGTCTCGCCGCGATCAAGAACGTCGGCTCGAATGCCGTTGATGCGATCGTCCGTGCAAGGACCGAGAAAGGGAAATTTGTCTCTCTTTATGATTTCTGTATGAAGGTCGATCTTCGTGTGTGCACGAAGAAGACGATCGAAGGTCTTGTTCTCGCCGGTGCATTCGATGGAATCAATAAGAACCGAGCTCAGCTCTTCAAATCCGTAGAACAGATGGCCCAATCCGCCGCCGGTGCCCAGGTTCAGCAGGAACGCGGTCAGGACAGTCTCTTCGGCGGCGATCCGGGGGCTTCCGTAAAAGTGAACATGGAACCGCAGCTTCCCAATATTCCCATGTGGAAGGACCAGGAAAAGCTCGCAAAAGAAAAGGAGGTCCTCGGATTCTATGTCTCCGGTCATCCGTTGTTGAAATATGAGAAGGAGATCAATGCGTTTGCGACGGTCCATCTTGGTGATGTTGAGGGGATGAAGAATGGAACAGTGAAAGCGGGAGGAATCGTCTCGTCGATCAAAAAGAAGATCGATAAAAAAGGGAATACAATGGCATTTGTCACCATTGAAGATTTCACCGGAAAGGCCGAATGCGTCATTTTTTCCAGTGTCTACAAGAAGAATGTGGAGCATATTGTGGAGGACAATATGATCCTGGTGGAAGGAAAGGGTGAAGTGAGCGGCGATGTTATCAAGATCCTTGTTGATGAGATCCTGCCGATGGATGCGGTCCGGGAAAAATATGCGAAGAAGATTTTCTTCTTGCTCAATGCCGATGAAGTTACCGATATTACCATCAGCAGACTGAAGGAACTGATCGAAAAGAATAAAGGGAACTGCAATTGCTACTTCAATGTTATAGGCAAGGAGTTCGAAAAGCAGCAGGTCTTCATTTCACGGAAATACAGCATCAACCCGTCAACGGAATTTATCGAAGGCGTGCAGGATATCCTCGGTAAACACGCCATTAAACTTTCATAAAAGGAGAGAAGCATGAAACCAGTCGAAGTAACAGATGGAAACTTCAAGAATGAGGTCTTGGACTCACAAACACCGGTCCTGGTCGATTTTTGGGCTACATGGTGCGGACCGTGCAAAATGATCGCACCGATCATTGAAGAATTGGCGACAGAATATAACGGTAAGATGAAATTCGGCAAATTGGATGTCGATTCCAATCCGCAGGTTTCCATGCAGTTCGGTATCCGCAGTATTCCCACGCTGTTGGTCTTCAAAGGGGGAAAAGTGGTCGATCAGATCGTCGGTGCTATGCCCAAAAAGAGCCTCATCGATAAGATCTCCCCTCATATGAATTGACCGTAATTCATGTCAGTGGTATTCAACGTCCCGTCATTGAACGGGACTTTTTTTTGCTGCATACGTCTAATTCTTCAATTCACCGACTGAAAGATTATGGATTAGTTGCTAAATTTTGTATTTTTGTATATGGCTGAAAGAACATCAAATATGCAGTTCCAAAAGCAGGGGAACCGGCCGAAAAAGTCCGGCGGACCCTCCTTCTTTTCCAGAAGTGAGAAGGGGAGCAAACCAAAGAATTCGGCCGCCGCTCCGAAGAAGAAGAAAGTATATCATTACAGCGTCAAAAAGGGGGCGAAGACCATCGAAGGGTACCAGAATGCCTCTTCAGTGGATGAGGTCAGACGCAATCTTGCCCGCCTTGGCTTTGAGATTAAATTTGTCCGCCGTCATTATGAGTTTCAGCTAAAAGCTTCCAGCAATGAGATCGTCAGTTTTGTCTCGACCAGTGCCCGTTTGCTTGAACAGAAATTACCGTACAGTGAAGTTCTTCAGATCATGGCGAATAATACGAAGGATAAGTATCTCAAAGGCGCCCTTCGGAATATCATCCTCGATCTGAAGAACGGTGTGGATTCCCGTGATGCGTTCGCGCGGCAGGGAAGCGTTTTCGGGGAACATGTCGCGCTTATGCTCGGCATTGCGTCAAAGAGCGGTGAGATGACCTCCATCTTTAAAAGTGTGGCTCAGTTAGTGGAGCGTGAAGCGGAATTCAAGAAGGGACTTCTCAGTTCATTGATGATGCCGGCCATCACTTCGGTGACGGTGTTAGGCGCGATCGTCTTTTATGCTGTCTTTCTCGTTCCTCAAATGATGGATATGCTCGGACCGGTCATGGAGACGGTTCCTCCGTTGACGGCAATGACATTGAAATTCAGTGATTTTCTTAAAGGGAATTACGAACTGATCTGTTCGATATTCGTCATCGTCCTGGGATCGTTCTATGGTTTCCTTATGACCGATGTCGGGAAATTATGGCGCGACCGTGTGATCATCAGTATCCCGTATGTCGGCAACATCCTTCGGAATACCAGCACGGAGATCTTCTGCCGTGTACTGAGTATCATGTATACATCCTCCAGTGAGAATATCGAAGCGATCCAGATGGCGGCGGAAGCGAGCGGCAACGTGTATCTTTCACACCGGATCCGCACGGTCACCATTCCCAGCATGCTCAAATATGGAACGGACCTTGGCAAAGCGTTGAGCATCGCAAATTTCTTTCCGGATGTGTTCATCTCCCGGTTCGGCACTGCATCAGAGACCGGTGCGATCAAGGATACCGCCATGCAGGTGGCGGATTATTATCAGATGGAGAACCAATTTTCCATGAAGAATCTCACCGGTTTCATCGAAATATCGATCACGGTCGTGATCATGATGGCACTCGTGTTCCTCACATTGCTGTCAACAGAAACAGCCTCGTTGAATATCCAGCCAACGATGTAATACGCTCTTAAAGGATATCATCATTATGTCCGTACAACAAAATATCGCCGTCAAGAAAACGCTGACATCGGTGCTGTTGGAAAAAGGGATCATCGACGAACCATTGCTCAGGAAAGCGGAAGAGGTCCTGAGCAAAGAAGGTTCGAAATCCCGCAATCAACTGCTGCACATTCTGGCGGATCAGTTCAAGGTCAACCGCGATGCGCTCTTCGCCGAAGCGGCGCAGTTCTATACCTTCCGCATCCTTGATATCTCGAAGGACAGTGCGGATGACGGTGTGCTCGCATTTATACGGCGTGAACTCCAAACGTTGCCTCTCTATCTTCGTGAACAGGCGGTGGAGAACAAGGTGCTGCCGTATCGGGTGGATAAGGAGAAAGAGGGTCGTCTCCTCATCATCACACCCGATCCGACCAATGCCGGTATCTATAACATTGCACGAGCATTCGAGAATAAGAAATTCGAGATCTGTTACGTATCGCTTTCTCAATGGCAGGATATTTGGAACCGGGTCAGTATCGACCGTGCGATCTATAAGGACCATGAGACCGAGTTGCGGGACGAAGGATTCGTGCAGGATGAGGATGAGGACGGCGAGAAATTCGAGCAGGAGATCGACGAAGAGATCAGCCGAAGCGGACTTGTCTCTCTCATTGAAAGTATCTTTGTGGACGCGGTCCGTGTCGGAGCAAGCGATATCCATGTCATCCCGAAAGGGGAGAAGATCACGGAATTCCATTTCCGTGTGGATGGACGGTTATCTCGCTGGTATACACATACTGAAACGAGAGCTGAAGCGGTTGCTGCGGTGGTGAAGGACCGTGCGAAGAATCTCGATCGGTTCGAACGAAATCTGGCGCAGGACGGTTTTGCGCAATTGATCATCGATAAAAAGACCATCCGTTTCCGTCTATCGGTCATTCCAATGGTCGGTTTGGAATTGAAAAGTAAATTTGAATCCATCGTTATTCGTATCCTTCGTGAACCGACAACAGGGAAGCGGATCGAAGAACTCGGGTTTGATCCGTACAGTGAGGACCGGCTCAAACGTGCCATCAAAAAGCCGCACGGGATCGTGATCGTTACCGGTCCGACAGGAAGCGGAAAGAGCACCACGCTGGTTGCGGCGCTTCGAACGATCATGGACCCGTCGTTGAATATAATCACCGTTGAAGATCCGGTAGAGTATTTCATTGATGGT
>CALROS020000075.1:0-7139 GCA_943369855.1 Chitinophaga pinensis
CATCCATGTTACGGCCGGACTCATCGTTCCTGCGATCAATAATGCCATAACAAGTATCAGCAGAACGGTCCACAGTTTGATCAGCATCCAGACAATTCCCGCGATCAACAGGATACGGAAAAGGGTCCCGAAGGAAATATCGAAACGGATGTTCTTCCCGGAGGAAAGCGGTTCTGTCAACAGACGGGAAGCGGTATTTTTCTTCACAATCGTATTCTTTCAGAGGCCATGATATTCACAGAACGGAAGATCATACAGTGAAAGGATACTCTCATGGTCGTTTCCTCTTTGCCGCGGGAATGACCGTCACGTTCAACAGCTGCATCAACAGACGGATCTGTTCCTGCTGCATCACGATCAGTTCCGACCAATTCTTTTCGCGCAGCTCATCCATCTTTTCGTGCAGGCTCAGGATCTCCAGTTCCGCTTTCAAATTCACTTCGTAATCGTGGGTCGCATCCATCCGGTCCTTCACGGACTGCCGGTTCTGCGACATGAGAATGACGGGAGCCTGAATGGCCGTAAGCATCGAGAGGAACAGATTCAGCAGGATGTACGGATACGGGTCGAATGTCACCGAACGATACAAAAGGATGAATCCGTTGACCGATATCCACGTGAGCATCACCAGACCGAAGATGATAATGAAGGTCCACGTTCCTCCGAAGGTCGCCACTCTATCCGCCAGCCGTTGGCCGAAGGTGAGACTTTGACCGAATTCGGTGTTCGTATCACGGCTGATGGTCTTCCGTTCATTGAAATGCACTGCGACCCTCTTCTCGATCTCGGGAAGGGATTCGATATCCGATTTCAGATGTTTCCGGATGATATTTTTTGAATGTTCACTCATGCTGTCGTCGATGATATATTCGGCACTTATTCCCATCCTTCTTTTGCGAGAGCGGAATGCAGCTCGTTCGGATGATGCCGGAAATGATTCTCCAGTGTGCTCGATTCTTCGTGTGCGGGACTGTACGCCGATCCGTTCGCCATCAGATTCCGTTCATGCAGTTCATGCAGGAGCACATACGGACGTTCTGCTTCTTCAAGATCATTGTCGATCCACACTTCATCTTTCGGGACGAATTCATAGACGTAGTCATGTCCCCCTTCGGTATAATCATTGTCGAATCCGCTGCGGACCAGACGCCCATCGACGATCCAGACGCTCACACCCGATTCGAGTTTCTTCCATAAGCGGATGTGCACTTTCTGCGGATCGGGGAAGCTTTTACCATGCATCAGTTTCCTTACATCGCCGGATTTTTTACGCTCCGACATTTCTTTTTTGTCGGCAGCTTCCAGCGCATCATCATACGGAACACCTTTCACCATCAATGCATGTTCCATCAACAGATGATCGACGAAGAATTTCCGTTCATCCTCCTCTGCTTCCTTGTCCAGCCAGAACTCGTTCACCGGAATACATTTGAACGCCAAATGCTGTCCGTAGTTGGTGAACTCAATATCCAAATGTGCGCGGACGTAGGTGCCGTCCACCACCCAGACGGCGATCTTTCCGCGGTGACCGACATTCTTGAGATATGGAGGAACTAATTTTTTTTCCATTAATATGACTGAAAACTTATCTCGCTAAGACGCTAAGGCGCAAAGGATCATTAAATTCAATCGTTTGCATTGTCTGCGGAATGATATAGCGTAAAGAGTTAGTCGATGCCCCAGAGGAGCCAGCTTCGTTTTGCCTTGTTCATTAAAAGTTTCAATCCCGCTGACCCGTCCTTTAAATGAAGGAACGTCGTGTCCACATTCTGACCGAGTGTGGAATCCATGAACAGCCTGCCCATCGTCCCTTTTCCTGCTCTGAGTGTACCGGAAATAGCGGCAACGTCCGATGTGATGATTGCAGTATTGTCCATCGTCGTCCTGAGCGACACGAGCACATCATCAAGATGATTGGCCTTCGCCATGATGGACCTGAATTCATCCGATCCCTTTTTGATGTTGATGACCGTTGAGTCGAAATTCTTCCGCATGGAGGAATCCATCAGCAGTTTGCCGATGGTGCCGTGTCCGGACTGGATGTTGAAGGTGATCTTGGAAAGGTCCCGCGTGATGTTCGACGCATTATCGATGGTGGATTTCAGAGAGATAAAGACGTCGTCCAGATTCATCGGCATATTCGTTTCGATGGTATCATTGTCACGGATCTCCTTCATTCCGCCGATGCCGGGAGTGATGATGAGTACTTTATTTCCCATCAATCCCTCCGAACCGATCGTTGCAACGGCATCACGCTTGATGAACATGCGCGTATCCTCGTCGATCAATATCTCCACTCTGATGGTGGAATCGCTCACGATGCGGATATTGTCCACCGTACCGACATTCACACCTGAAAGACGAACGTTGTTCCCCGCCTGGAGTCCTGCAACATCTTTAAATACTCCGCTGATGCGGAATGTGCGGCGGAACAACTGCTGACCTTCACCGATGAAATAGATGCCGACAATGAAGATGAGCATCCCGACGGAAATAAAGATCCCTAATTTTATTTTATTGCTGATCTCGGTTTTCATTTCTAATTACTTTTCATTTGTTCTATGCATTCCCAATAATAGTACAAGTCGCTCCTACGGAGCTTATCGTTCCAGAGCTTCTGTTCAAACAACAGGTCGTCCCCTCCGGGACTCGTTAGACCATGGTATTTCAAAACACTTAGATATAAAACTATATCTGATATCGATCAGCAGGAGCACAGGCCGCTCCTACGGAGCTTGTTCGTTCAAGAGCTTATATTCAAATATCAGGTCGTCCCTACGGGAGAATCTGATGAAATCTTTCAAGGACGTTTTTCAGATTTCTCGTCCCGATTGAAATGCATCGGGACTCGAAATGACACGGGAATATAATATTCCAGCGCCTCCCATTTTTCTATTCGAAGAAAGAGCGTATCCATTCATCATCCGATTTCCGCAGTTCGTCGAATGTTCCTTCGGCGATGCAGACCCCTTCTTTGATGATGATGATGCGGTTCGCCGTCAGACGCGCACATTCGATATCGTGCGTGATGATGACGGATGATGTCTTGTATTCCTTCTGTACATCCAGGATCAGCTGGCTGATCTCCTTCGATGTGATGGGATCCAATCCGGTCGTCGGTTCGTCGTACAGCATGATCTCGGGTTTCAGGATGAGTGTCCGTGCGAGTCCGAGGCGTTTGCGCATGCCGCCGGAGAGTTCCGTTGTTGCTTTATCGACAGCACCTTCGAGTCCGACATTGTGCAGCGCTTCCATCACCAGTGCATCGCGTTCTTTCTTTGCAACGGGATGAGACTGACGTTTGAGCGGGAATTCCAGGTTCTCACGGACCGACATCGAGTCATAGAGTGCTCCGCTTTGGAAGAGGAAACCGATCTTTTTCCGCAGTTCAGCCAGCGGTTTTTCTTTCATCGCCGAAACATCCTCACCGAACAGCAGCAGCGATCCTTCATCACAATCGATCAATCCCACAATGCATTTAATGAGGACGGATTTCCCGCTGCCGGATTTTCCGAGGATGACGAGATTCTCCCCTTTATAGATCACCAGATTGATATCCTTCAGCACGCGGTTCCCGCCGAACGATTTCTTCAGATGGTTCATTGCAACGACCACTTCACCGGCCGCTTTCCGGACGGCGGGTTCATGCTCGAGTGTATCGCTTTCCGCTGTAGTTGTAGTCATTCCGGATCATCTCTCTCAATTAATAACGTCACGCAGCAGCAATGGAAAACTTTCGCCACAAAGGCACTAAGGCACTAAATCCCACAAAAGGTCATATAAAATTAGCGGGTAAATATTTTCAGAAATTTCATCACGCGGAAAAGCGAATTTTAATTTCAGTATTGGAACAAACTTGTTATCTGTACGGCGACCATATCGATGAGGAAGACCAGCAGTGATGCGAACACCACGGCGGAATTTGCCGCCTCCCCGACCCCTTCGGTCCCTTTATTCGAAAAATATCCTTTGTAGCTTGCGATGAGTCCGATAGCAAAACCGAAGAAATATGTTTTGACCACAGCCGGAAGGAAATCGTTGTACTCAAGACTTTGGAACACCTGAACGAAGAAAAAATAGATGCTCACATGTCCTTTCAAATTCACTCCCACATACGATCCGATGAGTCCGACAATATCTGAGAAGACGACCAGGATCGGGAGCATGAGCGTTGTCGCGATCACGCGGGATATGACGAGAAATTTGAACGGATTCGTCCCCGAGACCTGCATGGCATCGATCTGTTCAGTCACTTTCATGGAGGCAAGTTCCGCACCGATGCCGGAGCCGACCTTGCCGGAGAAGATGAGGGCGGTGATGACGGGCCCGATCTCGCGCACAATGGAAATGGAGACCATTGCCGGGAGCATCGACACGGCGCCGAACCGCGCCAGCGTCGGTCTGGACTGGATGGTGAGCACAAGTCCGATAATGAATCCGGTGATGGATACCAGCGGCAGAGACTTCACTCCGACCAGATAGGACTGCTTGAAGATCTCGTTGAATTCATACGGAGGTTTCAGGACATCCTTAAAAAAGCGGAGTGTGAACATCGTCAGCGACGTTATTTCGAGGAAGAACATACCGAAGGTGGAGGTTAAAAAATGCTCCTCCACTTTTTCCTGTATCACTTTATGCGCTTTTATCCTTGAACCCTTCATACCCTGTATCGATCCGATCCGTTATCATCCGTTCGCCGCTTTCCGTTGATGGCCGGACAGCGGCCGTTGTTCAGCCGCTGCCGTATCCTCACGATCATTTATTCAGTTGATCGATCATCTGATCACTTGGTTTGCCGTTCTTCTTGTCCCGCTTTGCCGCTTTTTTCTCTTTCATTGTTTTGGCAGGTTCTTTCTTCGAACCTTTTTTCACATTTTGATTCTTGCTCATTGATGTTCCCTCCTCTGTTGTGATGTTCGTTCCCGGGAGTCTCCCGGACATGCAGGTGCCCGTATTCTTTCATTTCCGTGTCGACCGGTATAACGCCGCCGACATCAGACCGGCAGGTGCGACGGTATCTCCAATCCGATCATCACCTGCTGCTCATTGGAAAGATCACCGATGATATTCTTTTCCGGCAGCGGTAATTTGCGGACCAGGGTCGGAAGGGCAACGATCTGCGCATCACGCGCGCTCTTCGGATGCGTGTTCACATCGATCACTTTGATCCGGTATTTCGTCTTCAGCTGGTCCTGGCAGATCTGTTTCAGATTCTCCAGAGCGACCGCTGATTTCACCGAATTGCCGGAAATATAGAGATTCAGGTCCCAGCGGGCGGAACGGAGCATCGCCGACAGTTTCTTTTCGCCGGAGCTTTTCTGAGTATTATTTTTTACGGTCATGATGCACTCGTTCCTTCGATAATTTTTTTGCCGGCTTCTTCGTCCCGGTCAACGGTGATGAAGCGTCCGGATCACGTTTCCGGCTCTTCGCCATCTTTTCCTCGCCCTGGGTCACGCGGACCCGCCGTGCTTTTTCGATCCCGATCACTTTCTTCACTTCGGATTCTTCCGCTTCGAACTCGGAGCGGAGGACGACGATCTGCGCTTCGAGCGCATCACGTTTCCGTTCAAGACTGTATTGTTTGCGTCCGACCTCCTGTCGGTGGAGCAGCTGCTCCTCTTCATCCTTCGTTTCCTGCGACAGCCGTGCTGAACCGGTGAGCACTCCTTCCGGGCCGACATACACATCGAGCAGTTCAATGCCGTTGTTCGTCAGCCGGAATTCACGGATCTGGTTCGAGTGCGCCATTCCGCGTGATTTCAGAACGTAGAGACCGCGGTTCCGTTCTCCGCCGATCTCGATATCACGCAGCAGAAGCCACGTATCGATCAGCGAGGAGATGTAGACATCGGTCACTTCCATCTCATCATTCGGCGAATTAAGATTCGTGAAGAATGCCGTGATCCGTTTCATCTTCAGAAAATCGACGAGCCGCAGCAGCATCGATTTCACTTCTGTCTGATTATCCCCCATAACGAATGCATTGATGGGATCGAGAATGACGATGGACGGTTTCATGGTATTGATGAGTTTGATACTTGTCGTGAGATGTGTTTCCAGTCCGTACAATGTCGGACGGACCGCATGGAACTGCAGTAACCCTTTCGTCACGAACGGTTCAAGATGGATGCCGATGGAGAGCATATTGCGCATCAGCTGCATCGGCGATTCTTCAAAGGTAAAATAGAGCACTTTCTCTCCGCGTTCGCAGGCAGCCTGCACAAATTGAGCGGCGATACTGGTCTTTCCCGTACCTGCGGTACCGGAGACGAGAACGGTGCTTGCACGGTAATATCCTTTTCCCGACATCATTGTATCGAGACGCGGAATACCGGTGGAGATACGTTCCGGTGATGAGGAATAATTGAGTCCAAGCGACGTTACGGGAAGCACGGAGAAACCGGTCTCATCGATGAGGAACGGATATTCATTCGTGCCGTGCGTAGAACCGCGATATTTCACGATGCGCAGACGGCGGATGGACGACTGATCGTTCACGCGATGGTCCAGCAGTATCACACAGTCCGAAACATATTCTTCGAGACCTTGTCTGGTCAGTTCACCGTCGCCGCGTTCAGCGGTGATGATGGTGGTGACCCCTTTCCATTTCAGCCAGCGGAAGAGCCGGCGCAGTTCGGAGCGGAGAATGTGGTGACTCGGGAGTTCGGAAAAGAGCGATTCGATCGTGTCGAGCACGATGCGTTTTGCGCCGACGATCTCGATGGCGTGATGGATGCGGATGAATAATCCTTCCAGATCGAATTCACCGCTCTGTTCGATCTCGCTCCGGTCCACATGGATATGTTCAAGCCACAATTTCTTCTGTTTGATCAATCCCGCAAGATCGAATCCCAGCGATGCCACATTCGCCGCCAGTTCACTTTCCGTCTCTTCGAAGGAGATGAACACACCGGGTTCTTTGTATTCGGTGATACCGCGGATCAGGAATTCCATGGCAAACAATGTCTTTCCGCATCCGGCGCCGCCGCAGATGAGTGTCGGTCTTCCTTTCGGCAGACCTCCGCCGGTGATCTCATCCAACCCTTCGATACTGGTGGGTGCTTTCGGGAGCGAATGACGGCGAATGATCCCTTTCTTTTTCTTCATGGAAATTCCTTTACGAATAAATGATTGAA